>NZ_DAVZJY010000293.1:0-2509 GCF_052272535.1 Sutterella sp.
CGAAAAATGATTCATGACCAAGGGTGTCGTCTCTGTGGCGAAGCGAAAGCGGATGTTGCCCGGAAAAGCTCTGGTCAGAATGGGTCAAAACCCCGTCACTTCAGTGATCGGGTTGCTTAGGGCCACTTCACCGAGCCGTCGTCGGTGGGCGTGAGATCGTCGGGCATCGTGCCGTCGGGGTTCGAGCCCGCGAAGATGTCGCGGAACATCACCCAGACGCCCGCCTGGCAGACGGCCGAAAGGAGCGCGACCACCAGAGGGGCGAGGAAGGCGAAGCCCTGCGGGAGGCCGATGCCGATGAAGAGCATCTCCAGAAGGAAGAAGACGGCCGACGAGAGGATCGTCGTGCAGACGAGCCACCCGATGATTGGGCGGATGCCGCGGAGCACGCCGAAGAACGAATAGAAGAGGCTCTTGCCCACCTTCTGCCGGTTCTGCACGATGAGGAGCGGCGCGAAGAGCGTCATCATCAGAATCGGGACGTAGAGCGCGAAGGCGACGATGAAGGCCGTGAGCGGGAAGTTCCCCGTGATCGAGGCCATGTCCACGCCCGAGGAGGTGATCTTCCACTTGTCGAGGTCCCCGCGGCCGAGCCACTCGAAGACGAGCATGTTGATCTCCATCCAGACGCTCGCGAGAAGCCCGAGGATGAGGAGCGGGTAGCGCGAAGCCTTGTCGCGGATGATCGCGACGAGGGTGTAGTAGACCGGGACTCGGCCGTCCAGGGCGTCGCGCGCGGCGAACCCCGTCATCACCGAGGCGTAGGGCATCCAGAGGCTCGCGAGCAGGGTGCCGATCAGCGGGATGCCCGAGAGCATCATCGAGACGAGGAGCGAGAAGATGACGATGCCGGGGAAGGAGAGCGGCTGGAGCTTCAGGGTACGGCAGGAGTCCTTGAACCAGGAGAGCCCGAGGGAGAAGGAAAGCGTCTGCGGCATGGCGTCGGTGCGGTTTGGGCGGTGCGTGCGTGGGGAGTTGTTTTTGGGGAGAGGGAAAAGGGAGGTCGGAGCCTCCGACAGAAGAAGGCGCCGGCTCCGGTTGGAGAGCCGACGCCCCTTCTTCCCTCAAAGAAGCCTCTTGACGAGGCTCGTTCGACTACCAGCCGAATTCAATGAACTTCGGCGTGCCGAGCGTGCTGCTCGGATTGCGTCCCGGGGTCGTGTCGATCGGACGGTCCGCACGGTTCTCCATCGTGTAGGGAATCTTCGTGGAACCCGGCGTCACGACGTACTCGGTGACGTGGTTGTTCGGGTCGCGGACGGCTTCGATCTTCGTGCGCTTGTCGTTGTTGCGCGGCGTCTGAACGCCCGCTTCGCGGTTCGCGCGCGCACGGCGCATGTCCTCTTCCGTCGGAGCGAGCGACATGCCGTCCTGCGCGGCCTTCGGAGGAAGGACGCGGTCGGGCTTCGGCGCCGTCTGACTCTGCGCCGCAACGTCGCCCGCATAGGGCGGCGGGGCGTCCGGGGCGGCGGGCGCGGCGTTCGCAGAGACTGCGAGGAGAAGGCCGAGCGCGGCGGGGAGAAGAATGTGCTTCATGTTCAAATTCAAGTCCGTTGCGGAAGGCGCGCCTCAAGGCGTCCCTCCATGCGTTCATTGTGCCACGGCGCTGTGGCGCCCGCCTCACCCGCCGCACTGAATTCGTGAGGACTTTTGTCCGGGATCCATGCCGCGGGGCGGGGCTTCACGGGCGGGAGGCCCTCCCGGAGCGGCGCAGAGGAGCCCGCGTTTCGCGTATTCTTCCTTCCGTTTTTCTGAACGTGAACCGGGTTTCCTTCGACGATGTCCAAGCTTCTTCTGATTGACGGCTCCAACTATCTCTTCCGCGCCTACCATGCGCTTCCGCCCCTCACGACTTCCGCGGGCGAGCCCACGGGCGCGCTGAAGGGCTTCCTCGGCATGCTCTCGCGCGTGGCGATGATGGTGAAGCCCGACGCCGCCGCGGTGGTCTTCGACGCGCCGGGGAAGACCTTCCGCCACGAGATGTTCCCCGAGTACAAGGCGAACCGCCCGCCGATGCCCGAGGATCTGCGCGTGCAGATCGAGCCCCTTGAAAACGTCGTGAAGTCGCTCGGCTGGCCCGTGCTGATCGTGCCGGGCATTGAGGCCGACGACGTGATCGGCACGCTGTCGCAGATGGCGAAGAAGGCCGGCATGCAGTCCGTGATCGCCACGGGCGACAAGGACCTCTCGCAGCTGGTCGACGACGACGTCGTGATCCTCAACACGATGAACACGAAGTTCTACGACCGCGAGGGCGTGAAGGAGAAGTACGGCGTCGCGCCCGAGCGCATCATCGACTACCTCGCCCTCATGGGCGACAAGGTGGACAACGTTCCGGGCGTCAAGGGCTGCGGCCCGAAGACGGCCGCCAAGTGGGTGAACGAAATCGGCGGCCTGGACGAGATCCGCGCCGCCGCCCGCGCGGCGAACGCCGACGGCTTCGTGATGGAGCTGCCCGACGGCTACGACACGCAGGTCGGCGAGCGTGGCGCCCGCCTCTCGGGAGGGC
>NZ_DAVZJY010000294.1:0-2504 GCF_052272535.1 Sutterella sp.
GGCACCTGACGCGGGCGTTTTCCCGGGCTCAGGCGTCTTCGCCCCCGCAGACGCTCGCCCGTCCGGGCGGCATGTGCTAACTTTCCCGTCCGTTTTTTCCCTCAACCGCCCTCACTTCTTCGTCCTTCGTCATGCAGAGCGACCTTCTTGCCAACCTCAATTCCAAGCAGCTCGAGGCGGCCACCGCCCCGGAGGAATCGATCCTGATTCTTGCGGGCGCGGGCTCCGGCAAGACGCGCGTGCTCACGACGCGCATCGCCTGGCTCGTGCAGCAGAACCTCGCCACGACGGGCGAGATCCTCGCCGTCACCTTCACGAACAAGGCCGCCAAGGAGATGCTGACGCGCCTCGAGGGGATGCTTCCCTACGACCTGCGCCGCATGTGGGTGGGGACCTTCCACGGGCTCTGCAACCGGATCCTGAGGCGCCACGCCGAATACGCCGGGCTCCCGAAGAGCTTCCAGATCATCGACTCGGGCGATCAGCTCTCGATGGTGAAGCGCATCATGAAGACGGCGAACGTCGACCCGGAGAAGACCGACCCGAAGAGCGTCTGCTGGTTCATCAACTGGATGAAGGAGCAGGGGCTGCGCTCGAACGTCGTGTCGGACAAGGACGGCAGCGCCGACCAGGTGAACCTCTACCGGGCCTACGAGCGCGAGTGCCAGCAGCAGGGCGTGGTGGACTTCGCCGAGCTGCTGCTGCGCTGCTACGAACTCCTCGAGCGCAACGAGCTCGTGCGGGCGCACTACCAGCAGCGCTTCCGCCACATCCTCGTGGACGAATTCCAGGACACGAACGTCCTGCAGTACAAGTGGCTCAAGCTCATGGCGGGCGTGGGGCTCGGCCCCGACGGGCGGAGCCTCAACGCCGTCTTCGCCGTGGGCGACGACGACCAGTCGATCTACGCCTTCCGCGGCGCGAACGTCGGCAACATGTCCGACTTTCTGAGGGACTTCAAGGTTGCCGACCCCATCCGCCTCGAGCAGAACTACCGCTCCACCGGCACCATCCTCGACGCCGCGAACGGGCTCATTGAACAGAATTCCGGGCGCCTGGGCAAGAACCTCTGGACCTCGGGCTCGAAGGGCGAGCCCATCGTCGTGAAGGAGCTCGCCAACGATCAGGAGGAGGCGCGTTGGGTGGTCTCGCAGATGCAGGTCGAACGCGACCGCGGCGCGCAGTGGCGCGACTTCGCCGTCCTCTACCGCACGAACGCGCAGTCGCGCTCGATCGAGTCCGAGCTCGCCGCGCGCGGCATTCCGTACCGCGTCTACGGAGGCCTGCGGTTCTTCGAGCGCGCCGAGGTGAAGAACGTCCTCGGGTACCTGCGCATGATCACGAACCCCTGGGACGACACGAGCTTCCTGAGGGTCGTCAACACCCCGACCCGCGGCATCGGCGCGAAGACGGTGGAGAACCTCCAGGCGGCCGCCCGCGAGCGCGGCGTGAGTCTCTGGGCGGCCCTCACCGACCCGTCGGTCACCGTGCCGCCGAAGCTCGCCGCCTTCGAGCACCTCATCACCTCGATGCGGTTGCAGGCCGAAAAGCTCCCGCTGCTCGACGCGATCGGCTACGTGATCAAGGCGTCGGGGCTCGAGGCCGCCGCGCGGCTCGAGCGCGAGGGCGAGGACCGCGTCGCCAACATGCAGGAGATCCTCTCGGCCGCGAAGGGGTGGCTGGATCTCGAAGGGGTGGACCTCACGCACCCGGCCTTCGCCCCACTGAACGAAGAGACGCCGTCTCCGATGGAGGGGTTCCTCACGCAGGCAACCCTCGAGGCGGGCGACAAGAACGAGGATGCGGGCAAGGACGCCGTGCAGCTGATGACGGTGCACTCCGCCAAGGGCCTCGAATTCCCCTGGGTCTGGATCATCGGCGCGGAGGAGGGGCTCTTCCCCCACTTCTCGGCGACGAAGGTGGGCGGCGGTGCGGACGGCACGAACCGGGGCGGCCTCGAAGAGGAGCGCCGCCTCATGTACGTCGCCATCACCCGCGCGAAGAAGCACCTCTGCTTCACGCACTGCACGGAGCGCATGATGTGGGGGAACCGCTTCAACAATCCCCTCTCCTCCTTCGTGGAGGAGATCCCCGAGGCGCTCCTCAACATGCGTCCCGTGTCGAAGCGCCGCTCGGACTGGGCCGACCGGCGGCGCGGCGACGAGGATGACGACGACGGCTACGGCCGGCAGTGGAAGGCGAATCGGTTCGGCGGATCGGAGCGGTCCGGGCGCGGGTTCGCGAAGGGCGGTTCCTGGTCGAACGGCGGCCGCTCCGGGTCTTCGGGGTCTTCCGGCTGGAGCGGCGGCAGGTCCTCCGGTTCGGGTTCGGGTTTAGCGGGCGCGGTCCCCGCGCGTTCGTCCGATTCCGGCACGGGCTTCAAGGCGGGCGATGCGGTCGTGCACGACGCCTTCGGCCGGGGAGTGGTGAAGCGCATCGTCGGCACGGGCGACGCCGCCGCCCTCGAAGTCGAATTCGCGGGCGCAAAGAAGACGCTCATCTTC
>NZ_DAVZJY010000295.1:0-2499 GCF_052272535.1 Sutterella sp.
ATCAAATAGTTATATTTGTTATATCTAAAGATCATGGGTATGAGGAGAATTAGGAATTCATCACCGCCTAAGCGGATTATGAGATCCTGAGGGCGCATCTGACGATCAATATTATCCTGAAAGTCTGGAAATACTGACTCAATCCAGGGACTCGCCCGGGATGGCATCCAAATCGTCGTCCGTCCACGGATCCACGTGCCGTTCTTCGCGAAGCATCTTGATGAACAGCTGATCTCGCTTGGTTGCTTCGGTGCTCCACCTCTTACGGGCGTTGCTATTTTTCACGGTGACGGTTTCCACGCAATCAAACCAATCCAAGATCTGGTGCAGCGTCATTGTGTCGAGCCACTTGCCGAGCTTGGCGTAGGCGTTGCGATCTTCCTGAGTCAACGCCGTGTCAATGGCCCGTTCCTTGGCCTTCGCCTTGATCTTATTGACGGCGACCTGCAGATAGAAATGGTACCCAAGCGCCACCATTCTGCAGAACTCCTTGCCCCGAACCTTGTTGACACTCCAGACGCGAGCCTTGTCACCATCGAGTTCGTTTTTCGACGTACGATAGGAGTCTTCGATTCGGTTGCGCATGCGGTAGCGCTTAAGGACAGCCCACTTGTCCTTATGCTTATTGCTGACCAGGCAGAAGATCCCGGAGTTCAAAATGGCCTTTTGAAGTGCGTTATTGTTGAGAGCTACCTTCAATTTCCCGCCGCGGCCGGCTCGCGAAAGGATCAGGAACCGCTCGACGCGCTTTCGATCCGCATCGGAGAGAGACTCAAGGGCGGTTCCGCTTTCCAGAGCGGATTTCAGGTTCAGTATGCGATTCTTCAGTTCTTCTGCTGCGTTGTGCGCCTTGTTGATGTTCAGGTAGAAGTGTATGTAAAGCCTAAATTTTTGACTTTCCGTCTGCCCGACATCCTTCTCTCCGCGCTTGCGTTCTCTCGCCCACGAAAATTCGATCATCTGCGTTGTGCTGACGCCATGAATGCTGTGATCGAACGGACATACGTTGGTCCAATCCTCGAACTGTGCACGCAGACTTTTCCCTTCGACATCCGTTACATCGTCCAAAGAGTGGCCAACCCAATTGTCGGAAAGCGTTGCGCGCCCCGTAAACTGGATGTGGTTACGAAGTAGCGCACAGATGTTGTCGCGCTTCATGAACCCGTTGTCCAGAATGAATTCGGGCACCCGAAGCCCATAACTCTGCGCGCGTTTAATGGCGTTGGTGACGCACGACACGTCGGAAATATTGCCGGGTTGCATCTCAAAGGAGACCGGGAGACGGGAAGCGATTGAGTAGAACGTCACAAGCTTGTACGTAGCCAAGCCGTCACCGGCTTTGTTGAAGCCATCACGGATATACGGTTCAAGATTTTTCGAATGGCTCGACGTCGTTGTGCTGTCAAGTGCAAACACCGGAGAGCCTTCTTCGACATCGTTGGCAAGTGCCTGGAACAGCCTCTGCATGCCCGTTTCGTTAAGCCCCAGATCATCAAACAGTGCGTAGCAGATGTCCGGAGTCATACCAGGCAGGTATGGCAGGTCGTGCGTGAGCTGCCAGGTCCCAATTCGATTCACAGCCAACCCGGTCATCACCCAATAGCGGGCAACCGAAAGGATCTTCTGAGCCATCCCTTCAGCAGAAAAAGCAGCGCGAACTTTAGCGTCCAAACCCGATGTACGACCGGCCCACTCCAACAAATCGGTGCCGCCGGTGTTCGTGCGAGTGGCAGTCGCCTTGGGCGCAATGTCAGCGCTCTGATTGTTCACCGGTTCCGCCTTTCGCTTGGGACGGCAGGGGATGATTTCCCCCGTTTCCGGGCAAATCTTGCCAATCCTTTCGGATTTCACGGGCACGTTGAACTTTCGTTTCGGATCATATTGGAATTGACGTCGTTCGACGTACGTCGTGCCATTTTTGTGCTTCACGCGGACAATGCGCGTTTTGATCGGGGTTTCGGACTGAGACATAGTTTTCTCTGTGGCGGTGATTGAGTGTGTATATTATACAGTATACACTCAATATTTTCCAGTAAAAAAGCCCGAATTTTCGGGCAATTTTATTCTCGGCAGGACAAGGATTTGTGAGCTTGAGTCCGTATCTGCCGACTTTTCGGATCTAAGTCCCGAGGAGAGGATGAATCCGTCGGAGGAGACCTTTCACGAGTACATTCTGCTGCCGGAGAGCTTGGAGGCGGAGCCGGAGGAGATCGAGGAAGACTTTATAAGACAGATGTACATAGTGGAGGGACTGACGGAAGAGGACTTTCAGATCACGATGAAGGTATACGACAAACTGCCGACGGCGATGTCGAAGGACAGTCACAAGACTCCATTGGAAATGCTGAGGCTGTACGACGCGATGCAGGAATATCTGATGCCGAATCTCAGGCATATGCCGCGGGCGACGAGAGAGATGAGCGACGAACAACTGAAGATGGTGAAGTACAAGCTGGGACCGTACCAGTGGGGGACGGGCAAACCGGAGATGATCTTAGC
>NZ_DAVZJY010000296.1:0-2406 GCF_052272535.1 Sutterella sp.
CCGCGCCGGCCGCCCGCGCCTGGGCCGGAACGCCCGATCCGTACTTCCAGCACCCGATCAGCCACATCGAGGAGATCCGGGCCTTCTACGCGGCCTATCCGGAACGCGTCGCCGCGGCCCGCAAGGCCCTCGGGCGCCCGCTCACCCAGACCGAAAAGATCCTCTTCGCGCACCTTCACGACCCGGCCTCGATGCGCGACTTCAAGCGCGGCACGGACTACATGTACCTGCGCGCGGACCATCTCGTCATGCAGGACCTGCTCGCGCAGACCGCGATGCTCCAGTTCATGGTGGTCGACTTCCCGAAGGTGAAGCTTCCCACCTCGATTCACTGCGACCACCTCACGCTCGCTCACGAGGGCGCGAAGAAGGACCTGATGATCTCCAACAAGCGCAATCAGGTGGTCTACGACTTCCTGCGCAACGTCGCCGACAAGTACGGCTGCGACTTCTGGGAGCCGGGCGCGGGCATCATTCATCAGGAAACGCTTGAAAACTACGCCTTCCCGGGGTGCCTGATCGCCGGCACGGACTCCCACACGCCGAACGGCTCCGGTTTGGGCGGCATGGCCGTGGGCGTGGGCGGCGCCGATGCGGTCGACTGCATGACCGGCATGGAGTGGGAGCTTCCCGTTCCGAAGGTGATCGGCGTGCACGTCACCGGTCAGCTCCACGACTGGTCCGCGCCGAAGGACATCATCCTCAAGATGCTCGGCATCCTCACGGTGAAGGGCGGCACGAACGCCGTGATCGAATACTTCGGCCCGGGCATCGAGACGATCTCCGCGACGGGCAAGGCGACGATCTCGAACATGGGTGCGGAGCTCGGCGCCACGAGCTCGGTCTTCCCCTACGACGTGCACGTGGTCGACTACCTCCTCAAGACCGGCCGCAAGGAGGTCGTCGAGCTCGCGAACAAGTGCGCCGCCGACCTGCGCGCCGACCCGGAGGTCTTTGCCCATCCCGAAAAGTACTACGACCAGGTGATCGAGCTCGACCTCTGCAAGCTCGAGCCGCAGGTCTCCGGCCCCTTCTCGCCCGACCGCGCGATGAACCTCTCCGAAATGAAGCGCAACGTCGTCGAGCGCAGCCTCTCCGACAAGGTCGAGGCCTCCCTCATCGGCTCCTGCACGAATTCGTCTTATGAAGACATCACCCGCGCCGCGGACCTCGTGCAGCAGGCGCTCGACGCGGGTTTGAAGCCCAAGTGCCCCTTCTATCTCGCTCCGGGCTCGAACCTCGTGCAGCGCACGATGGACCGCGACGGCCTCTCGGCGGTCTTTGAAAAGGCGGGCGTGACGCTCCTCGCCAACGCCTGCGGTCCGTGCGTGGGCATGTGGGCGCGCAAGGACAACCCGAAGCGCAAGAACACGATCGTCGCGGCCTTCAACCGCAACTTCAAGAAGCGCAACGACCGCAACCCGCTCACGGAGTCCTTCCTCGTCTCGCCCGACATGGCGGTCGCCTATGCCTTCTCCGGGTCGCTCAGCTTCAATCCGATGACCGACGCCATCAAGACGCCCGACGGACGCGACTTCTTCTTCCGCGCCGCCCACGGCACGGAGCTCCCGCTCAAGGGCTACGCCGCGGCCGAAACGGGCTGCCGTCATCCGACCTTCCAGGTGAAGGAGATCGTGCTCGGCCGGGACCAGGACCGCCTCGCCTACATCGACACCTGGCCCGCCTGGGACGGGAAGGACTTCGAGGCGCTCCCGCTCCTCATGAAGGTGAAGGGCAAGTGCACGACCGACCACATCTGCCCGGGCCGCATCGAGTACGTGGGCAACATCCCGAAGATGGCCGAAGCGACGCTTTCGGTCGCCGTGAACGCCTTCGTTCCCGACCAGCCCGATCACGTCTGGAGCCAGGAGACGAAGCACTACGACACGGTCTTCAAGGTCGCCATGGGCTACAAGGCGAAGGGCGAGTCCTCGGTGATCGTCGCCGACGAAAACTACGGCGAGGGGTCTTCGCGCGAGCAGGCCGCGCTCCAGCCGCGCTACATGAACGTGAAGGCGGTCATCGCCCGGAGCTTCGCGCGCATTCATGAGGCGAACCTCAAGAAGCAGGGGCTTCTCGCGCTCACCTTCGTCAACCCGGCCGACTACGACCTGATCCGCGAGAAGGACCGCATCTCGATTCACGGCCTCAAGGACCTCGCCCCCGGCAGGACCCTCCGCGCCACGGTGCTCCACGAGGACGGCACGAAGAGCGACTTCGAGCTCGCGCACAGCCTCAACGAACGCCAGATCGCCTGGTTCCGCGCCGGCTCTGCGTTGAACCTCCTGCGCGAGGAGGCGAAGAAGGCCTAAGGCACCCGCCGGAGACGGACTCGGCCTCTTCTCCTGCGCACCGCCCCCGGGATCCCTCCCGGCGTTCTCCCGCCCGGGGGAGCGCGGCGTTTTC
>NZ_DAVZJY010000297.1:0-2398 GCF_052272535.1 Sutterella sp.
GAGCGCCTGTTGGGCGACGGCGTCACCGCCACGACCGCCCCCGTCTTCCTCGCGACCGTGACGGCGATCGCCGCAACCTTCCTGCAGATCGGGTGGCTCAAGATGAAGCGCGCGAAGATCGAGCCGATGCTCTGGATCTCGCTCGCCGTGATCGTGGTCTTCGGCGGCCTCACGCTCTGGCTGCGCAACGAGATGTTCATCAAGTGGAAGCCCACGATCCTCTACTGGATCTTCTCGTCGATCCTCCTCTGGGGGAGCTTCACGGGGCGCAACTTCATCCGCATCCTGATGAAGAACGCCGTCGAGATGCCCGACGCCGCCTGGTCTAAGCTCCAGACGATGTGGATCGTCTTCTTCATCGTCGTGGGCGTCCTCAACCTCATCGTCGCCTACTCCTTCCCGACCGAAATCTGGGTGAACTTCAAGCTCTTCGGACTCATCAGCTTGACATTGATTTTTACAATTGGCGCCGCGGTGTGGATGACAAAGCAGAGCACCCCTCGGCAGAATTGACCGATCCCTTTGCACCTGCTGCGACCACCGCCGGCATCGAGCCGTCCGGGGCAGCGGGCCTTTCTAAGCATTTGATGTTTGACATGATCATGAACAAGAAAGCGATTGCTCTCGGCGCAGCCATCCTTCTCGCCGCCGGAGCCTCCCAGGCGGAGCTCAAGGCCTTCAAGGTCAACGGTGAGACGGTCTCCGTCGAGGAGCAGAAGGCCCTCTACGACCGCGCGGTCGCGTCCGGCCAGCCCGCCGGCGAGCAGCTCGAGCGTCAGGTGAAGAACATCCTGATCCAGCAGACCGTTCTGCTCCAGCAAGCCAAGAAGGCGAAGATCGCCAACGATCCGGACGTGAAGCGCGCCATCGAGGCTTCGCGCGACCAGATCCTCATCCAGGGTCTCGCCCAGGACTGGGCCAAGAAGAACCCGGTCTCCGAAGCCGACCTCAAGGCCGCCTACGACCAGGACAAGGCCGGGTACGGCGACACCGAATACCAGGTCCGCCACATCCTCGTGAAGACCGAGGACCAGGCGAAGAACCTCATCCAGCGCATCAACAAGGGCGCCGACTTCGGCAAGCTCGCGCAGGAATTCTCCGAAGACACCGGCAACAAGGGCCAGGGCGGCCTTCTCGGCTGGGTCGTCCCACGCTCCTTCGTTCCGGCCTTCGGCGCCTCCTTCAAGGTCCTCAAGCCCGGTGAAGTCGCTCAGGAGCCGGTGCGCACGCAGTTCGGCTTCCACGTCGTGAAGCTCGAAGCGAAGCGCAAGGCCGAGCTCTATCCCTCCTTTGAGAGCCAGAAGCCGGTGATCCGCAACGCCCTCGCGAACCAGAAGGTGCAGCAGCACTTCCAGGAGCTCATCAAGAAGGCCAACGTGCAGTGAGCTGAACTGAGCTTCAATTCACAGACGCCCGGGAACGGCAGTTTCCGGGCGTCTTTTCTTTGCCCGGGCGGTGCGGCCGCCAATACAAATCAGGCGCCCGGGTGAATGCGGCGGACCTCACGAAGTCCGTTCGTCAGACCGCCGCACGGAAGGCCCTTGGAGCGTCCTCCATCACATCCTGCCCGGCTCCGGGTCGAGCGCGGCGAGGGACTTGAGGACGTCGGCGACCGAGGTCTTCTCAGCGGCCGCGAGCTCGTCGGCCGTAAGCGAATGGCCGAGGATGCGCGCGTCGGCGGCGGCGTTCCGGTCCGCCTCCCAACCCTTCTCCTCGACGGGCTTCGCCGCGGCCTGGATGAGGACGTAGGCGGCCTGGAGGTTCTTCGGCGCGCCTTCGCCGCTCTTCAGAAGATCACCCAGAGCGCGCAGCCCTTCGGGGTAGCCCCCCTTCGCGGCGCGGTAGTACCACTTCGCCGCCTCCTTGGCGTCGATCTCGACGCCGTTGCCCGTCGCGAAGTAGTCGCCGATGTTCTTCATCGCGACGATCGAGCCCGCGCGGGCGGCCTCACGGTCCCAGAGAAGCGCCTGGCGCGGCTCGACGCGCACGCCCACGCCGTTGCGGTAGGCCATCGAGAGCGCAAGCTGGCACTTCTCGCTCCCGAGGTAGGCGCCCTTCTCCCACCAGTCGGTCGCCTGGAGCGGAATGCTCTTCTGCCCGAGGCCCTGATTCACCATGTCGCCGATGTAGAAGAAGGCGTCGGGAACGTCCTTGGCGGCTTCGGCCTTGAAGACCTTCATCGCCTCGGGGTACTTGCCCGCCTTGAGGTAGGCGACGCCGTCGTCGATGGGCGCGGCGCACGCGGCGCTCCCGAAGGCGAGGAGTCCCGCGGCGAGAAGCGCGCCCGCAGCGGCGCGCAGGATCTGGGTCTTCATCATGTTCTTGGCCTCCCGGTGTATAAACGCTTCCATGAGCGGGCGCAGCTCCCACGGGGGGCGCCGCACCGCCATGATTTTTG
>NZ_DAVZJY010000298.1:0-2392 GCF_052272535.1 Sutterella sp.
CATCAAGTGAGGAGATTTCGGTAGCGTCTTTCATTCCCTAATTATAAGGGAAAAAACAGTAGATTGTCAACTATTAGACGATTCTGTTAATAATCAGCAGAGGTGACCGAAGCGACGGTCAAGGGTCGGCACGCCGGCGGCAACCGGCAGGGCCGTGAGACCGCGGGCGCGAACGGCGGCAGCGCCTTCCGCGGCACAGAGGACTGCGCCGCCCGTTCCGACCACACGGCCCGCCTGAAGAACCGGGCGGCCCTGCACGAAGCTCGAATGCGCACGACGCTGATCCGGAGAAATCAGCGTGATGTCCGCATCGAACCCCGGTGCAAGGCGGCCCTTGTTCGAAAGACCAAGCATGCGGGCGGGAAGAAGCGACGTTTTGGCCGCAAATTCCGCGAGCGACAGACCGCCCAGGTCCATGAGCGGAAAGCTTCCTTCCACGATGACGTTGCGGGGAATCGCACCGCCGTCCGTGGCAATGCCGTCGACGAGGAACGTGCCGTCCGCGCGTTTTGCCGTGGCCAAGAAGACTCGGGAAGCCACGGGATTGACCCGGTCAAACGAGCCGTCGGCGGCACGCCCGTCGAGGAGGGCATCTGCGCCTTCACGGCCGGAAACAAGTTTGAGCATGCCGTTTCCGGGAAGAATCACGGAAAGCACACCGTCAAGCGTCGCTTTGATAAGCCCGTCGCGCGTGGGTTCATAGCCCATGCGCTTCAGGTTCGTCTGCACGACGCGGGACTTCGGATTGCCGTTTTCGTCGGCGGCAAGGGGCGCTGCGCTGCGAGCCGACAAATAGCTTTCGGTCACGATTTCGGGATGCGCTTCAAGAAGCGCTGCGGCTTCGTCGCATTCCGAGGCCACACTCTTTACTCGACCGCGGCAGTAGCCGTTGATGTGGCAGAGGTGGAAGGGGTGACCGTCGGCCACGGTCACGGCTTCACGCATCCCGACGATGTCGGAACCCGCAGCGGTGGAGCCCGCATGCCAGGCCATGTAAACGCCGCGGCGGGCGGACGCTTCGACCATGCGGCCCGAAGCTTCCGGCGTGAGCGGGAAATGACCGCCGAGAAGCTTCACGCCGTAAGCGCCGTCAACGAGCGACAGATCAATGAACGCTTCGATTTCGGAGGTGCCCGGGTTATTGCCGCCCGGAAGCTTGTCGGGAAGGATCGCCGAGAGAACGGCAACCGTGAGACCGCACCCTTCCTTCGCTTTGTTGTCGAGCACTCGGGAAGCGGGACCCGCCATATCGATGCAGGTCGTCACGCCGGCCGCAGCCGTCATGCGTTCGCCGTAGGCATGAGGCGTCAGGTGCAGATGCGTGTCGACAATGCCGGGGACCGCGATAAGGCCTTCGGCATCCACGGTTTCACGGGCGGAGGCATCAATCCCGGGTTCAACGCGGACGATGAGCCCGTTTTCAACGGCGATGTCGGTGTTGTCCGTGACGCCGCTCACGCCGTCGGCAGCCTTCACGTTGCGAATGATGAGGTCGTACATGGTGTCGTCCTCCTGTGCATTACGCTTTTTCGGGGTTAAACCACGATCAGAGCGGCAAGGATCAGCGCAACGGCCATGCCGGGAACGAGGCGCTTGGCGACCTGAACCGGATCGGCGGCAGCCATGCCGGCCACGATGATGATGGCACCGGCAAGCGGGGAAGCCGTGCGACCGAACTGCCCGGCGAGAATGGCGAGGAGGCCGAGGTCGGAGGGCTGCATGCCAAAGCTCGCAGCGTGCGGGGTCACAGCCTGGTTGAAGGCCCAGATGGCGGCTTCAGCCGAACCGGTACCGAGCGCCATGATGAAGGGGCCGATCGAAGCACCCCAGCGGGCGAGGTCGTTGGCGTTCTTGAGCGTTTCGATGAAGGCGGCAACCGTACCCGTAACCGTGAGACCGGCGGAGAAGACACCGGCGGCGACGATCAGACCGATCACCTGGGCATAGCCCGTGCCCATGCCCTTGAAGAAAGCCTTCGAAAGTTCGCCCGGGTTCTTGAGCGTGATGAGCGCGATGAAGAGGATGCCGACGATCATGGCGCAGACGACGTCCACACCGGCCTTCGGGAACCAGACCGTGGCGCAAAGGAGGACGGCAAGCGGAACGAGCGGCGCGATGGCCTTGAGGTAGTTGACCTTGATCTGAGCCTTTTCTACGATCTTGAGGGCGGCCGTTTCTTCAGCCGTCATCTTGTGGTCCTTAAAGCGGAAGATCGCAAAGGCCGAGTTCACAACGGTGGCGAGCACCACGAAGCCCACAATGCTCGGGAGCCACTGGCCGATCAGCGTCATGACGTCAACGCCCGCCAACTTGGCGACGAAAATGCCATGCGGCGTTGGGGAGTTTCCGATTAAATGTGTCGATGGTTTGAGTTAAGTCAAGATTGGGAAGG
>NZ_DAVZJY010000299.1:0-2384 GCF_052272535.1 Sutterella sp.
TCCGCGCCCTGCGCGGCGGGCGGGAAGAGCCGCAGGAACGGGTTCGAGGTGGTGAGGATGAAGAGGTAGAGGCCGAAGGCGATCAGAAAGAGCGTGCCGAGGATGCGCGCCAGGACCTTTTCAGGGAGCCGGCGCGCGGAGAACGCCACCGCCGCCGTCCACCAGACGAGGGTCGAGACCCAGAAGAGGATCGAGCCCTCGTGGGAGCCCCAGACGGCCGCGAGCTTGTAATACCAAGGGAGCGCGTCGTTGGAGTGGCGCGCGACGTTCAGAAGCGAAAAGTCGCTCGTCGCGAAGGCCCAGGCGAGCGCGCCGATCGCGATCGTGCCGGTGAGGGCGAGCGAGGCGGCCGCGGCCGCGCCCGTGCGCATCCAGCTGCGCAGGTCGAGCTGCGCGCCGGCGAGCGACAGGACGCCGCCCAACGCGCTCACGACGAGCGCCAGGACAAGGGCGAAGTGCCCGATCTCTGCTGTCACGGTGGGGTCTCCTCCGGAGGGTGAGCGCTTCTTCGGGCCGGCGTGGAGCCGCCGGGGGCGCTTCTTGGGTTGAGTTTTTTCTGTGAGGGGTGGAGCGCAAAAAAGGCGCCGCTCGAACCGCCCTCCGGCTGCCGGCTCCCCTTCTGACGGGAGCGACGGGGAGACGCGGCGCCGAGGGCGCCCTGCAGGATCTGGAGTTCCGTGCGGTTACTTCTTGGCCGGAACCTCGGCGATCTCAGCGCGCAGGATCTGGTCGTGGATGAAGGACTGGACCTTGCGCTGCATGAGCAGATGGCGGATCTCCTCCTTGCGGTCCTCAAACTTCGGGAAGAGCTCGGACTTGCGGATGTCCTCGACCTTGATCACGTGATAGCCGGCGGGCGACTGCACGGGGGTCTTGGCCATTTCGCCCTTCTTGAGGCCGCGGATCGCCTGGGAGAGCTCGCCCGTGTAGACGGACGGGGACTGCCAGTCGAGGATGCCGCCGACGTCCTTGCTCTGGTCGTCGAGCGACTTCTCGGCGGCGAGCTTCGCGAACGAAGCGCCCTTCTGAACCTGCTCGATCAGGGCCTTGGCCTCTTCAGGCGTCTTCACGAGGATGTGGCGGACGCGGTATTCCTCGGGACCCCAGCGGTCGGCCTCGGACTTGTACTGCGCCTCGATCTCCTTCTCGGTGACCGGGTTCTTCTTGAGGAACTCGCGCACGGCGTGGTTCTCAAGAACCATGTTGGTCGCGCGCTTGATGTCGGACTGCACTTCGGGGAGCTTGTCGATGCCGTTCTTGCGGGCGTATTCGCCCATGACGACCTGCTCGATCATCATCTGGCGGACCTGCTCCTCGATCTGCGGATTCGCGATCATCTCGTGCGGGTTGGGATTGCTCGAGATGGCTTCGGCGGCGAGCGCCTCCTGCTGGGCCTTGGTGACGAGCTCGCCGTTGACCGTGAAGTCCTTGAATTCGGCCATGGCGGCGCCGGAGGCGATGGCAAGGGCGAGCGCGGCGGCGATCGTAGTCTTCATCATTTGTCTGATCCTTTTCGTGTGATGCATCTCGAGATCCCCCGCCCGGGTCCGTCGCGTCCGTTCTCCCCTCGACCGAGCATCGAGGAGAGCCCCGGGCGCACGAGTGCGGAGGCCTTCGGTGATGTCGAAACTTATACGCGGCCAACATTGCGCGAACCTTATCGGGAGGCGGGCGGACGGACGACGAAAACGTACGACCTCTTGATTGCGCCTGAATCCTCGCCCGCAGACAAGGATGCGCTACGGATGAACCCCATTAGGAGAAACGCGGGGGTCGCCGCTCCCTGAGGGACGCATCCTCAGCCGCCCTCGCCCTGCCGCCGAACCTCCTCGGATAGCAGATGCCTGAGGAGCCCGCGCAGTCACTGCCCGCCGGGATCGGAGTCGCGTTCGCCGCACCAGGCGAGGCGCATGGAGAATTGGGGCGCCCACGCGGGCACGGGCAGAAGCGCAAAGCGCCCGAGCGTGAGCTCCGCGAGCGCCCGCGGCAGGAGGCAGACCGCATTCGACTTTTCGAGGAACGCGGGTGCAGCGGCGAAGAATGGAAGCGTCATCACCGGGGCGGGTCCGTGCTTTGGATGAAACCATTCTTCGGCCGGACCGTTGGGCGGCCGGCGGCGGTCGGGCTGAGCGTTGACGATGATCTGCGGCCAGCCCTCCGCCTCCTCGGGCGTAACGCATCCCGCCTCGGCCGCCCGCTTTTCGAGAGGATGTCTAAAGGATATGGAATAAAGGTTTTTATAAAGACTGTACTCGTGTATAGCCTTTATTTGAAACTATTTGCGATCCTATTTGCTGAAACAACTAATTGCAGGTGGCTGCCAGCTATTCAGTGCTGTCATATCCGGTACATAGATCCGCATGAACAGATGAAATTCCCCGTCG
>NZ_DAVZJY010000300.1:0-2364 GCF_052272535.1 Sutterella sp.
GACGCGACCGGCGACCCACTGCAGAGAAACATTCCCGCAAGAGCGGCGCGCACCGTTTGAGACGCGGTGCCGCGCCGTTTTTTTCATCCGCTCACGACTGCGCCGCTGCATGCGCCCGCGGAGCCGGTTAGGCTTTCCGGGAACACTGCGTTTGATGCATCTCCGAGACGCCCATGTCGAAGACCTCCGCCGCCACTGAATCCACTGCTCCCGCTTCGAAAGATCCGCAGGCGCCCACCGAAGGGACGACTCCGGCCGAAGGCCGCGCAGTTTCGCCGCAGGCGCCCGAAAGCGCGGCGTCCGGACCGGCATCTGAGCCGCAGCCCGAAACCAACGCTGAATTGCAACCTGAATCGGAATTGAAGGCGAAGCCCGAAGCTGCGGCCGCACTGCCGCCTCCCGCCGCGCCGCTGCTTCTCGACGCGCCGGAGACGATTCCGGCGTCTGCGTCCGTGACGGCGCCCGCCGCTCCGACGCAGCCCGCCGACGCGTCCGCGCAGAGAACCGCCGCCGCGGAGAATCAGGCTCCCGCTCAGGAGGAGGCCGCCGCCGAAGAGGCTCCGGTTCCGGCCGTCGAAAAGGCGGTTCAGAAGACCGTCAGCCGGCCGGACGAGAAGAGTGTTGAGCAGCCTGACGAACGCCCCGGCGGAAGACTCCGCGGAGAGAGTCGTGAAGGCGCAGCGGACGCTGCGCCGAAGGAAGCCCCTGAGGCGCCGCAGGTCTCTACGCCGCGCCGTCCTCCGTCCGCCGCGGGCTTGGGGCGCCTTTTGGGCGCGCTCGGCCTCCTCTCGGCCGCCGCGGCGCTGCTGCTCTTCGCCGCCTCTCACTGGCTCGGCTGGGGGCCGGCGGTGCGGCTGGCCTTCTTCGGCGGCATGGGCTTCGCGCTCCTCCTCCCGGTGCTCTTCCTCAAAACGCTCCGCCCCGGGCTTCTCGACGGATTCGTTACGGCCTCGGGTCTCGCCACGGGGCTTCTGCTCGCCGTCGTCGGCCAGACCTGGCAGACGGGTGAAGGCGCCGCCGCCCTGATGCTCGGCTGGGCGGCGCTTCTCACGCCCTGGCTCCTCGTCTGCCGCCGGCCCGCCTTCTTCACGCTCTGGTTCGGCGTGGTCCTCGGAGCCGCGATTCTTCAGGGCGACCGGATGCCCGGAGACTTCGACGCCTTGGAGCGGTACCTGCCCGCGGCGCTCTTCGCAGCCGCGACCGCCATCGGATTCACCGGGGCGCTGCGGCGTCGCGCCGCCACGGGACTTCTGCGCGCCGCAGCCCTCTTGCCCGCACTCGCCGCCTCGGCGCTTCTCGGGCTTCTCCCTACGATGATGACGGGTTTCGGGCGAGCGGACGCGTCGATGACGGCGCTCTACGGCGGGCTCGCCCTTATCCTCGTCCTGCTGCAGCTCTTCTCGCGGCGCCCCGAGCAGCGCGCCTTCGCCGTCCTCACGGCCGTGGCCTGGGCTAACAGCCTGGTGCTCAACGCCGCGCCCGCCTTCGGCATCCTGAACGGCAACGGGATCATCTATCTCCTCACGCTCGTGAACGGCCTCGTCTTCCTCGGCTGGACCACGCTGCAGGCGGGCCTGCGCTTCGCGAAGCTCCGGCGGGATCCGGGGGCGGTGGCATCCGCCCGTCCTGCGGACGCCGAGGGCGTCGGGGCGCTCCTCGCCGATCTCTTCCCGCGCGCCGTCTCGGCCGCACTTGCCGCCGTCGCGGTCGTGCTCGCCGCAACCACGATTTCGCTCCTCTTCGGCCTGGCGGTCGACCGGGCGGGCTGGACGATGCTTCTCATGGCGGCTGCGCTCGAACTCTTCCGCCGGAGACGCACGCGGAGCCGCGCTGCGGTCTTTTCGCCGACCCAGCTCCTTCTCTTCGTGGTCGCCGCGGCGGGGTGGTGCGCGGTGCTCGACGGCGACCGGGGCGTTGCCGCGGCCGCAGCCCTCGGCCTCGCGCTCGTCTTCCGCTCGCGCATTGCGCTTTGCGCTGCAGCCCTCTCGGCGCTTTCGGCCTATCCCGACGCCCAAGCCTTCGTCCTCGCGCTCTGCGCACTCGCCGCTCTCGGCGCGGCGCTTCCCGCCTGGCTGCCGAACGAACGCCTCCGTAACGAAATCCTCTTCTGGCTCCCCGCGCTCCTTCTCTCCGCCTGGGGAGCGCTTGAAGTCCACACGCTCGGCTTCGGCGCCGCTGATCCGGCGGATTCCCTTTATGTTCCGACGACGCTCGGGCTCGCCGCTCTGGCGGCCGCTTCGGGCGCTCTGGCGCTCCTGCGGCGCGGCGTGCTGACGACGGGGCGTGCAGCGGTGCTCCTCTTGGGCGTCGCGGCGCTCCTCGTCACGCTCCCCGGAAGCGCCGGGCTCGTGATCGCGCTCGGCG
>NZ_DAVZJY010000301.1:0-2363 GCF_052272535.1 Sutterella sp.
CGGCGGCGGGCGCGGCGGCGCCTTCGTGCGCGCGCAGTTCCCGCGCGCTCCGAAGCTCCCGCAGAAGGGCGGCGGCTTCGGGCTCGGCATCCTCGCGCTCTGCGTGGTGGTCGGTTGGGCCGCGAGCGGCTTCTACATCGTTCCTGAAGGCCAGACGGGCGTCGTGACGACGTTCGGCCGCTATGCGGGGTCCTCGGGCCCGGGCTTCAACTGGCGCATGCCCGCGCCCATTCAGGACGTCGAGCTCGTGGACGTGAGCAGCGTGCGCACGACGCAGATCGGCATGCGCGGCAACTCGGACCGTCTGCGTGAGGCGCTCATGCTCACCGACGACGAGAACATCGTCGACGTGCAGTTCAACGTCCAGTACCGCATCAAGTCCGGTCAGGGCGCGAAGGACTTCCTCTTCAACTCCCGCTCGCCCGACACGAGCGTGACGCAGGCGGCCGAGTCCGCCATGCGCGAGGTGGTCGGCCGCAAGACCATGGACAGCGTGCTCTTCGAGTCGAAGGCCGAAATCGCCGAGGCGGTGAAAAAGTCCATGCAGACGATGCTCGACCGCTACGGCACGGGCATCGAAGTGATGAGCGTCGCCATCCAGAACGCGCAGCCGCCCGAACAGGTGCAGGCCGCCTTCAACGACGCCGTCAAGGCCGGTCAGGACCGTGAGCGCGCGATCAACCTCGGTGAGGCGTACATGAACGCCGTCCTGCCGAAGGCGCAGGGCACGGCCGCGCGCCTCAAGGAGGAGGCCGAGGGCTACAAGGCCCGCGCGGTCGAGACCGCCCGCGGCGACGCGGCGCGCTTCACGAGCGTCTTCGACGAGTACAGGAAGGCCCCCGAGGTGACCCGCGACCGCATCTACGTCGATGCGATGCGCGACGTCTACTTGAACGTCACCAAGGTCTACGTGGACCAGAAGTCCGGCTCGAACCTCCTCTATTTGCCGCTCGACAAGATCGTCGCCGCCACGCGCGCGCAGGCGAAGACCGAGGCCGACCAGACGGTGGACGCCTCGCTCGCCGGCACGCAGACGGGCGCCGCCCAGAACACGGCTCCGGCCTCGGGCGCGCAGGCCTCGAGCACTTACTCGGGCGCGGCCTACCGCACCGAGGATGATCCGCGCGAGATGATCCGCGCCCGCACGCGCTAACCGACCGGAAGAAGAACAGTAAAAATGAAGCGATTCTCTACACTCATCGTCGGCGCCCTGGTCGTTCTCGGCATCGCGCAGACGTGCATCTACACGGTGGGCGAGCGCGAGTACGCGATGGTCTTCGCCCTCGGTGAATTGAAGCAGGTGGTCTCCGAACCCGGCCTGCACGTGAAGCTCCCACCGCCCCTGCAGAACGTGGTCTACCTCGACAAGCGTCTCCTCACGCTCGACGCTTCGGGCGCGGACCTCGTGCAGACGAGCGAGAAGAAGAACCTGATGATCGACACCTTCGTGAAGTGGCGCATCGGCAATCCGCGCCTCTACTGGGTGTCCTTCCAGGGCAGCGAACGCGCGGCTTCGGACCGCCTTGCGGCGCTTCTGCGCGACGTTCTCAACATCGCCGTCAACAAGCGCACGGTCAACCAGATCACCTCGGCCGAACGCGAGAAGGCGATGGCCGAGATCTCCGACCTCCTTCAGGAGCGCGTGAACGACCTCGGCATCGAGATCGTGGACGTGCGCATGAAGCGCGTGGACTTCACGCCCGAGATCTCCGAGTCGGTCTACCGCCGCATGGAGGCCGAGCGCAAGCGCGTCGCGAGCGAGGAGCGCAGCAAGGGCGCCGCGCAGGCCGAGCGCATCCGCGCGAGCGCCGACCGTCAGAGCGAGGTGATCCTTGCCGAGGCGTACCGCGACGCGCAGAAGACCAAGGGCGAAGGCGACGGCGAAGCCGCGCGCATTTACGCCGAGGCCTTCGGCGCTGATCCGGAGTTCGCCCGCTTCTACCGTTCGCTTGAGGCCTACCGGAAGAGCTTCGGCGAGAAGAGCGACGTCATGGTGGTGGACCCCTCCGCCGACTTCTTCAGCTACCTGAAGAAGGAGAAGGCGGACGCGGCGGCGAAATGAAGGGCTGGGAGATACTCCTCCTCGCCTTCGGGTGGGTGATGGTGATCGAGGGCATCACGCCCCTCGTCGCTCCGGAGCGTTGGAAGGCGCTCCTCGCCGAACTGATCGAGGCTCCCGTCCCGGCCCTGCGGGCCGCCGCGGGGGTCGTGGTCGCCGTCGGGGTCATCATCGTCTGGACGTTCCTCGGCGACCTCCCGGTTGAGTGATTCTCCCGGGAGCCCTAGACAAACTCCCGATCCTCCTGTGGCTTACCGTCGGTAACCCTCCGGCGCTAACAGCCGGCGCGGACCGCCTTCGGGCG
>NZ_DAVZJY010000302.1:0-2354 GCF_052272535.1 Sutterella sp.
GCGCGGCCGCCTCCGGGTGCCAGGCGGCCGCGCGGGAGAGGCCCGAAAGCCCTCTCGCCACGGCCTCAGCCCGCGACGCGGCTTTGGCGGCGGCTTTGGCAGCCTTCGCCGCCGTGCGCGCCGCCTTCCCCGCCTTCGCTGAAGCTGAAGCGGTTCCCGCGAAGGCGCCGTTCATAGCGTCCGAATCGTCTCCTGTTCCGAAGCCCCCGAAGTCGTCGAAGAGCGAAAGCTGAACGCCTTCGCCCCGCGACGCCCCTGAGGACCTCCGCGACTTCGGCGCGGGCGACCGAGCGCCCTTTGCAGGGTCTTTTGGACCGCCCTCGGGAGCAGCCGCCGCTTCGCAGCAGGCCTCGAAGGCCGCCTGAGCCTCGGCGGCCTGCGCCTTCGCCGTCTCGTGGGCGGCGTCGGTGAGCCGGCCCGCGCTCGCGATGAATTCCAGGAACTCATCGGCGAGCGCCGCGGCGGCGGCCGTGTCGGCGAGCGGGAAGCGCCTCATGACGAGCGCGAGCGCCTCGCGGCGGAAGTCGGCGCCGAAGCGCGACTCCACCGCACGGCGCAGAGCGTCAAGGATCCCCTCGGGAAGCTTCATGCCGAGAACTCCCGTGAGGAGCTCCGCGTGCAGCCACCCGCAGAGGACGTCGCCGGCGGCCGCCTGAGGCCCCGTCTCCGTGAGGATCGTGCGCCCCGTGCGGACGAGAATGGCGACAAGCGCCTCGCGCCAGAGCCGGTAGCCCCCGAGGTCCCGCTCTCCGAGGGCGTCCACGCGGACGTCCTCGAAGAGGTTCGTCAGGTGCTCGGCCCGCGGGTCGAGGCTGCGCACGTCTTCGAACCGGGTGTAGAGCACGTGGCAGCGCTCGTGCACGCCGTGTCCGAAGATGTAGACGCATGCGGCCGGATGGCTGAAGTCGATCGGCCCGAGCCAGATGGTGCGGCCGTTCGTCTTCGGCGTCCCCATGAACTTGAGCTCGATGTCCTCCCGACGGCAGAGCGCCGGAAGAACCATCAGAGCCGCAGTCCTCGCGGACGCCTCGGCCGCTTCGGGACTCAGCCCATGGGCGCCCGCAGTGTGGCGGATCAGGGGCGCCGCTGCGCCCCAAAGCACCTCGCGCTCGCGCATGCGCCTGAGGCTCCCCCCGAGCGCCGTCAACCGGCGCTCGATCTCGATCCTCGTGCGACGCTCCGTTTTCGGAATCCCCGCGAGCCTTTCGGTGAGCTCCGCGATGCGCTTCGCGAGAAGCGCCTCGGGACTCCCGAAGCACGCGTCGGAGGGGACCTCAGCCGGGCGCAGGACGACCGCGCCCGATGGGTTGGACGACTTCTCCATCTTCATCTCCCCGCGGCGCCGCATCAGGATGCGGCCCGCACGTCGAAGAAGGCGGATTCGTCGAACATCTCGCCGTCGGGAGCGAAGCCCCGCCGTCCGGCTTCGAGCGCCGCGCTCCTCTGCGCGCACCGGGCGCGTAGCGCTGCGAGCTCGTCGCCGAAGAGGGTCTTCAGGTACGTCGCCAACGCGTCCCGGACGGGACGGTCGAGGGCGTTGCCCACCGCCGAATCGGCCGCCCAGGCGACCGGGTCGTCGGTGAGCGGCATCTCCCCGGCGGCGTACGCGAGCATGATCCGCATCATCCGCTCGAGCGCCCGGTGCGAAAGCGCGATCGTGTTGTTGGAAAACCCGATCGCGCTCCCGTTGCCCGAGCACCGCGTCTCGGCGCCGGCGCGCGCGAGGAGCTCGCCCAATCGGCCCGCCGCCGCCGCGCCCGTCTTTTCGACGAGCGCCGCGGGAGCGGACTTCACGAGGAGCTCGGCCTCGCGCGCCTCGTCGAGACCTTCGAGACGAACGTGCCACATGCGGTCCACGACGGAACGGTCCTGGATCTGACGGCCGAAGTAGCCCGATTCCATCGCCGACGCGTGTCCGCGGCTGTTGTCCGTGAAGATGATTCGCGCCATCGGATGACGCGGGATCACCTCGCCCGTCTGGTCGTTCTCGAGGGGGAGCCCCTCGAGGAGGTCGTTCGCGGACACCCACGTTTCGGCGGGAGCCGCGGAGAACTCGTTGACGAGAAGGAGCCAGCCGTTGCGCCAGGCTAGTGCGGCCGGGCCATCGACCCAGCGCATGCCCCGTTCGCCCATCACCCACCGGCCGACGAGTTCGCGGCGGTCCATGCGGGGACGCGCCGTGAAGACGACGACGGGCAGCGACAGGCGCGCGGCGAACTGCAGCACGCTCGAGGTCTTCCCCGAACCGGCCGGACCCGTGATGAGGAGCGGCTCGGCTCCGCCCAGATTCCACCAACCGATGAGGTCGCGGTAGAGATGTTAGATCGTTAATGAAATTATCATCCTTTTCTGAC
>NZ_DAVZJY010000303.1:0-2323 GCF_052272535.1 Sutterella sp.
GGCCGGCCCGCGGGCTCGAAGGGAGTGCTCTTCTGCGGCTTCTGCGGCGCGAAGCTCCCCGACGACGTGAAGGAGGCTTGACCGCCCCCCCAAAAAAACTCCTCACGGCATTGAGAAGCAGACGAAGGCGCACATTCTCCAGTCGGTTGGAACGTGCGCCTTCGCCGTCCCGGCGTCCCGACCGACGCTTCTGCCTGAGGTCTGGAGCGAAACACCAGCAGGTGATGCTGCAGATCTCCATCAACATAATTTAAAATTACGTAATCTCAATTTACGTAAATGAAAATTATCTAAATGCCGAATCGGCTCTTCCGGCCGGTCGGTTGAGGAGCACGAAATGCGTTTCTATGGACGCGTCGAGGAAATCGGCGCTTTGCGGGCATTGAGAACCCGTACCGTCAAACGCGGCGGCGCGGCGATGGCCGTCGTCACGGGAAGACGTCGGATCGGAAAGACGTCCTTGATCCGCAAGGCGCTTGAGGACGGAGAGACGCCCTACATCTACTGCTTCGTCAACGCCTATTCCGACGAAGTGGGAGTCGCCCGGGAGCTGATGCGTGCCGCAGCGCAAGCCTGCCGGATCGAGTATCCGCCCGCCTTCGGCCGACTGATCGACGCGGTGGAGTATCTCCTCGTGCTCTCGCGCGACCGGCCCATGACGATCGTCTTCGACGAATGCCAGGTGCTCGACAGGACGTGCCCGGGCTTCTGGTCCGATCTTCAGCGGGCGTGGGATCTGCGCAAGGACGGAGCCAAGCTTCTTCTCGTCATGTCGGGCTCCGTTCAGACGATGCTTGAGAGGATATTCGGCGACGCGAACGAACCGCTCTACGGGCGGGCGGACCAGATCATGCGCATCAGGCCCTTTGGAACGGAAACGCTCACGAAAC
Source organism: Sutterella sp. (assembly GCF_052272535.1). Taxonomy (NCBI): domain Bacteria; kingdom Pseudomonadati; phylum Pseudomonadota; class Betaproteobacteria; order Burkholderiales; family Sutterellaceae; genus Sutterella; species Sutterella sp. The sequence goes on from NZ_DAVZJY010000303.1 coordinate 891, forward strand.
TCTTTGAATCGGAATGCCCTGAGGGCGGCATGATCGAACTCCTCAAGCTCTATGCCATGACGGGCGGCGTCGCCCGCTATGTGGAGCTCCTGGTGGACTCCGATGTCGTTCATCCGGACCGAATGATCAATTTCGTCTTCTCGGAGTCGGGCAGCTGGTTCCGCGATGAAGGACTGATTCTCCTCGCAAATGAATTCAAAATCGCGTCGACGACGGCCATGACGCTCCTCGAGAGAATTGCCTCGGGCCGGACGCGTTGGGCGGAGATGCAGGACGGGATCGAACAGCCGATCAGCGCCTACGTGCACAGGCTTGAAGAACAGCTTGGAATCATCGGCAGAATCATGCCGGCACTCACGAAGCCGCAGCAGAAGAACGCCAGGTACGAGATCCGCGATCCCTACTTTCGGTTTTGGTTCCGCTTCATGGCGGCCGCCGACAAGCAGGCAGACATCGAGAACAAGCACTGGGGTCGCCTGATCAAGGCAACGGAAGCGGGCATGCCGGCTTTTCTCGGCAGAACGTTGGAGGCCTGGTTCAGGCGGCGCTTCGAGGAAAACGACCGCTGGTCGAAGGTCGGCGCCTGGTGGGACCGAAAGGGAGAAAACGAAATCGGCCTCGTGGCCCTCGACGAATCCTCAAAGGAGCTCCTCGTCGGCGAGTGCAAGCTCAACCCAACAAAGATCGATTTGGACGTCGTGCGGCTCAAGGCGGCGGCATTTCTGCAGACGCACCCAGAGCTTCAGTCCTGGAAGCTCGAGGTGGCGGGCCTGAGCCCGGAGGACATGCTCCGCACCTGGTGATTCCCGAAGGGTTGCGGCGTCTTTCTGCGAAGGTCAGCCCGCGGCGGGCCGCTCCTTCTACTTCTTGAGGGACGCGAGGGCGGCGAAGGGATTGGGGCGCTCGAAGGCCGCGCCTTCGGGTTCATCCTCCCAGCCGGCCCCCTCTTCGCAGTCGTCGTGGAAGACCATGCGCGGCAGCGACAGGATCGCCTCCTCCTCGACCCACTTCTCGAGGTCGAACTTCTTGGAGCCCACGGCGACGTCCTCGTCCTCCTCGTCCTCTTCGATCGGGAGGGCGTTCGCCTCCGCTTCGCTTGCCGCAAAGCGGAAGACCGCCTCGGAGTCGATGTGCACCGGAACGGGCTTGTTGCAGCGCGCGCAGAAGAGGTCGAGGTCGCCCTCCATCGAGAGCACCGCCGCGGGGAGCCCCCGGCGGTCGCCGACGCCCTGAGCGGAGAACTTCAAGACGCCCCGGTCGGTCGCGGTGAAGGCGAGAAGCTCGGGGAGATCCTTCACGGGCACTTCGCCCTCAAGCGCGAGCTCGCGGCGGGCGAGATCGAAGATGTCAACGTACTGCGTCATGGTGGGGCCTCGGATGCGTGTTTTGGAGGGAGAAATTCTGCGCGCCGCGCCTCGAGGGAAGCGCGGCGC
>NZ_DAVZJY010000304.1:0-2274 GCF_052272535.1 Sutterella sp.
TCTTACGAGCGGTAGGAGACGCCCACCGCACCGTAGACCGGATTCTCAACCGCATGTAGTTGAGGGCGGCGTTGGTCGTGAGGTTCTTCGCGACGTCCACCGAGAGGCCCGCGCCCATGCGCAGTCCCGCGCCGTCGATGCTCGCGTCGGCCGTGTCCGCGCCGACCGTGGCGGTGACGTTCTTGTTGAACGCGTTCATGCCCGAGACGACGACGTAGGGACGGGAGGCGGCACCCGCGGCGGTGAATTCACCGCCGAACGTCGCGCCCGCTTCGGCTTCGAGCGAATAGACCATGTCCACGCCGAGCGAACCCGTCCCGATCGCGTAGTCCTTGGCGTGGATCGTGAGGTAGGAGAGCTTGACGAAGGGCTCGGCGAAGAAGCCTTCCGCCGGGCGGAGCGTCCAGCCCGCGCCCGCCGGCTCCCGCCCGAACACGGCGCCGCCCGAACATTTGATCTCAATCAGAAGGTCGGGTATGGACGCCCGAGGACGGCCCGCATCCCGGCGTGGTAGTTCGCTCCGACCTTTGCGAAAAAATCGAAGTTGCACGGCGAAAAGCCGTGCGCCGCAAAGATTTCTGCATGGCGATGGCATTGAAAAATAGTGAAAACTACGTACAATCCGTGAAATATCTCATTGGAATTCTTCTGCAGAAGCACATTTTTGGCTGAGAACCGGCTAAGATGCCGCGATACCCCCTCGGAAATAGAGGCGGCGAATAAGGGAACGGGGGCTCAGGCCTCACCCGTTCGACAAGATCCAAACACGGGAACGAAAAATGGAACTCAACCGAAACCGCTACATCGCCATCGGGTCGATGCTGTTCGCACTCTTCTTTGGTGCGGGCAACCTGATTTTCCCGGCCTCCATGGGTCAGGCTGCGGGCGAGAACGTCTGGTGGGCGCTTCTCGGCTTCTGCATCACGGGCGTCGGCCTGCCGCTTCTCGGCATCCTTGCGGTCGGCTATTCGGGCTGCCACGACCTGCGCGAAGTCGCGAGCCGCGTGCATCCGCTCTACGGGCTCTTCTACACGGTGGTCTGCTACATGGCGATCGGCCCCTGCTTCGCCATTCCCCGTACGGGCACGGTGTCCTATGAGATCGCGGTCCGCCCCTTCCTCGGCGCCGAACCTTCCGCCTTCGCGCTCGCGATCTTCCTTGCCCTCTTCCTCGGCTTCTCCGGCTGGCTCGCCGCCTCGCCCTCGAAGCTCGTGGACCGCATCGGCAAGTTCCTCACCCCGGCGCTTCTCGCGACGCTGCTCGTTCTGATCGTGATGTCCTTCATCACCCCGATGGGCGACTTCCAGCCGGCGCAGGCGGCCTACGCCACCCCGGTGGTCGCCGCGGTCCAGGGTGTGCTTGACGGCTACAACACCCTCGACGCCATCGCCTCGCTCGTCTTCGCCACCCTCGTCGTGGGCTCCGTGAAGGAGATCGGCTTCAAGGATCCGAAGACCATCTTCTCGCTGGTTGCGAAGGCCGGCATCATCGCCGGTCTGCTCCTCGCCCTCGTCTACATCTTCGTCGCCAAGATCGGCGCCGAGAGCGTCTCCGCGATCGGCATGCAGGAGACGGGCGCGCCGGTGCTCGCCGAATCCGCCAAGATCTTCTTCGGCAACGGCGGCGCGATGCTCCTCGCGGCGATCGTTCTGCTCGCCTGCGTCACGACGGCCGTGGGCCTGCTCACCTGCTGCGCGGCCTTCTTCCTCGAACTCACGGGCAAGCTCACCTACGTCACCTGGGTCGTGCTCTTCACGGTGATCTCCTACCTGATCGGCCTCTTCGGTCTGAAGACCATCATCGTCTCGACGATTCCGGTGCTGATGTTCATCTATCCGCTCTGCGTCGCCCTGATCGCGCTCATCTTCCTCCACAAGGCCTTCGGCGGCCGCCAGTGCGTCTACGCCTGGACGATGGGCTTCACCTTCGTGATGGCGCTCGTGAACGGTTTTGAGACGGCCGGCATCCCGCTCGGCGCTCTCGGCGACGCCTTCAAGGCCTACGTTCCGCTCCACACCTTAGGCCTCGGCTGGATCTCGTTCGCCGTCGTGGGCTTCGTGATCGGCCTCATCTGGAAGGCCGTGGTGCCGGCGAAGGCGGCGGCCGAACCCAAGGCCCGCGCCGCCTGATCGCAGCGCTCCAGTTCTCCCGGGCGGTGAATCCGCCGCCTGGAGGAACTGACCTCCAGAGTTCAACACCTCGCTTCAAAGGCGGCTCTCTGCGCAGGCCGCCTCTTTCTTTGCCCGCAGCGCTTCGAAGGCCTGCGGGCGCTTG
>NZ_DAVZJY010000305.1:0-2268 GCF_052272535.1 Sutterella sp.
TGAGACCGCGGTCTACCGCATCTCGGGCGTCCTCACGGTGATCTCGGGCTGGTTCATCACCGCCCTCTGCGCGAGCTCGCTCGCCGCGGTGGTCGCGCTCCTCGTCTTCTGGGGCGGCGAAGTGATGGCGGTCGCCCTCGGCGTCATCGCCATTGCGGTGCTCGTGCGCTCGAACTTGAAGCCCCTCGGCGAAGACTCGCTCTCCGGCCAGGCCGCGCAGCGTTGGGACGCCCTTTCGATCCGCCAACTCGTCGACAAGAAGGCGCCTGAAAACCTCAAGCGCACCCTCAAGATCACGCACGACGTTTTGTCGGGTCTTCTCGACGACCGCGAGCGCGCCCTGAAGGCCGCCAAGGACGACGCCTCGGACTTCTTCGACGACCTCTCGGGCGAACGCAGCGTCTACTACCGCATGGCGCTCGCCGACAAGAACCCGAAGAAGACCGACTTCGACGCCCGCTACTGCTACTTCCGCGCCTTCACGAACATGCGTGAGGTGGGCCGGTCGCTGCAGAGCCTCGCCAAATTCGCCCAGGACCACGTCGCCAACCGTCACCGCATCTATGAAGGACGCCTCGCCGACGATCTGAAGGCGCTGCTCGCCCTGCTCGACCGAATGAGCGCGGCCGAGTCCGGCGAACCCGACGTCGCCGCGCTCCACGCGAACGCCCAGGCGGTCCTCGTCGAGATCGACAAGCTGCAGACCGTGCTTCTGCGCGCGATTCCGTCCGAGAAGCTCTCGATCCGCGGCTGTGAGCTCTACCTCGCGTTCCTCCTCTTCGCCCGCGACCTCATCAACCGCTATGAGATCACCGCGATGATTCAGGAGCAGCTGAACCACCTGAGCGACAAGGCGGCCGCGCAGGAGGCCTGAGCCTTCCGGTGTCGACCACCGTCCTTCTTTGAATGACGACGCCCCGCCCGGCCTCCACGCCGGTGCGGGGCGTCGTCATTTTCTCCGTTTGCGAAGCGGCGTTGGGCTTGATGCGCCGCAAGGCATGTGGCGCGTTCGTGACGTTGTCATTGAATTGTCATATTCCGGTCACGGAGCCGTCATCAGCTCCCGGGAGAATCCCGAGCGTCCCACAGCAACCCTCATAAGGACGCCCGCGCAGAGTCCCGCGCGGCGCGCAAGAGTCATGGAACAATACTATTTGGTGCTGCTCGCCTTCCTCGGCGTCATCGCCTGCATAGACCTCTTCGTCGGCGTCTCCAACGACGCGGTGAACTTCCTCAACTCCGCCATCGGCTGCCGGATCGCCAAGTTCCGCACCACCATGTGGGTCGCCTCGATCGGCGTGCTCCTCGGCGCGACCTTCTCCTCAGGGATGATGGAGATCGCGCGCTCGGGCATCTTCAACCCGCAGCTGTTCACCTTCGCCGAGGTGATGGTGATCTTCTTCGCGGTGATGGTCGCGGACGTGATTCTGCTCGACACCTTCAATTCGCTCGGGCTCCCGACCTCGACCACCGTCTCTATCGTCTTCGACCTGTTGGGCGCCTCGATCGCCGCGGCGGGCTTCAAGCTCATGAGCGAAGGCGCCTCGATCGGCGACGTCGCCCAATACATCAACAACTCCAAGGCGCTCACGATCATCTCCGGCATCCTGATCTCGGTGGTGGTCGCCTTCGTCGCGGGCGCGGTGGTGCAGTACGTCGCGCGCCTCATCTTCTCCTTCAAGTTTGAAGGGGCCTACCGCAAGGTGGGTGCGGTCTACGCGGGCATCTCGATCACCGCGATCATCTACTTCCTCGTGATGAAGGGCGCCAAGGGCGCCTCCTTCATGCGCCCCGAGTGGATCGACTGGATCAACGCCTACACGTCCGAAATCCTCATCGGCCTCTTCGTGGGCCTCACGGTGCTCTTCGAGGCGATGATCCTCCTCTGGCGCGTCAACGTCTTCAAGATCATCATCCTCGCGGGCACGTTCTCGCTTGCCTTCGCCTTCGCCGGCAACGACCTCGTGAACTTTGTGGGCGTGCCGCTCGCCGCACTCGACAGCTTCAACACGTGGCGCGCTTCGGGCACGCCCGCCGAGTCGCTGCTGATGACAAGCCTCCTCGACGCCTCGAAGACCCCGACCTACTTCCTCCTCGCCTCGGGCCTCATCATGGTCTTCACGCTCTGGTTCTCCAAGAAGGCCCACATGGTGATCCAGACCTCTATCAACCTCTCGTCCTCCCAGGCGGGCGAGCAGGAGCAGTTCGGCGCTTCGCTCCCGGGGCGCATGATCGTGCGCGCCTCGATGTCCGCCGGCCGCATCATCA
>NZ_DAVZJY010000306.1:0-2257 GCF_052272535.1 Sutterella sp.
CCGAAGGGCTTCCCTCGCGAATCCGGCCCCAACCCGGCTCAGATCCGCGCCAGAAAGGGCCACTAGCTGTGAGGAACCTTGAGCTTGAACTGATGGCACTGGTCGCACATCAGCTCGGACTTCTGGTGCCCCTTGTGGCATTCGGTGCAGTTCACGTCGCCGAGGTGCGAGTGGTGCGGATTCGGCTCGACCTTGGCGGTGGCCTGCGCGAGCTTCTCATAGCTGTGGCACTGCTTGCAGACGTCCTTCTTCACCTTCGTGCCCTGGACCGGAGCGGTCTTGTGGCAGGTCTCGCACTTCTGACCGTGCGCGAGGTGGAAGTCGGCGGTAAAGTCGCCCGCGAAGGCGGCCGAGGTGAACGCAGAGCCGAAGCAGAACGCAGCGGCGAGCGCGATAAGGGTCTTCTTGGTCATTTTTACAATCACTCCCGTTCGATTAGTTCTTCTTCGCCTTGGCGCGGGCGGCCATTTCGCGCGCAGCGATGCGGCCGAACACGGTGGCCGCGCCGAGCTGGGCGCCGCCGGCGTAGTTGAAGCAGAAGATGCCGCCCGCAGCGTTGCCCGCGGCGTAGAGGCCCGGGATGCTGTTGCCGTCGAGGTTCTGGATCTCAGCCTTGACGTTGATGAGCGGACCGCCGAAGGTGGCCGTCATGCCGCCCTGGAAGGGAACGGCGTAGAACGGAGCCTCGGCGACGGGATGAGGCTTCTTGTAGGTGTTGGGCGGGGTCATGTCCTCGAGCTTGCCGGCGGCGAGGGCGTCGTTGTAGGCCTTCACCTCCTTCAGAACGTTCTTCGCGGGGAGGTTGACCTGCTTGCAGAGCTCTTCGAGCGTGTCGGCCTTGCCGTACGGGCTGTGGAGGCGGTCGAACTTGGCGATCACCTTGTCGAGCACCGGGCAGTTCTTGTCGACGATCACCCAGGCGGTGTTGTCCGGGGTCATGAGCGCGGTCGTGCGGGCCTTCACCACGTAGGTGTTGTTCTCGTCCATGAAGCGCTTGCCCTGGGTGTTCACCTGCACGCCGTAGCCGGAGTTGAGCACGTCGGCGGGATTGACGTGGGTGAGGCCGATGATCGGGCCGCAGTGGAACTGGTCCATGTTCACGAACTTCGCGTAGAGCGGCAGCGAGAGGGAGATGTTCTCGCCGGTCGTGGACTTCGAGCCGCGCAGCACCATGCGGGTGGCCCAGCCGCCGATGTAGCGGTCGACCATCTCGGGGTTGGCGGAGAAGCCACCGGTCGTGAGGCAGACGCCGCCCTTGGCGAGCCATTCCTTGCGGCCTTCGTCGGAGAGCGTGACGCAGCCCGTGACGCGGAAGTGGTCGTCGTGGAGCAGCTCGATCACCTTGTGCTCGTACTTGATCTCGATGCCGCGCTTCTTGGCGGCGGCGAGGAGGTCCTGCACCAGGCGGGCGCCGCCCGTGATGCCCTGGCCGAGCACGCGGCAGGTGCGGCCGAGACGCGGATACGGCATCGGCTTGATCTTGCCGAACTTCACGCCGATTTCGCTCTCAAGCCAGTCGATGCCTTCGGAGATGTTGTCCGTGTAGCAGCGGTTGAGCGCCTTGTCGCCCATCTGCTTGGAGATGTCCATCATCATGGCGTAGAAGTCTTCCGCCGTGTCGGTGATGCCCTGCTCCTTCTGATGGCGCGTGCCCCAGCCGCAGACCGAGCCGAGAGCGAAGATGGCGTTGCCGTCGGGACGGTCGCGCTTTTCAAAGAGCACCACCTTGGCGCCGAGATCGTGCGCGGTGATGGCGGTGATCAGGCCCGCGGGGCCGGCGCCGGCGACGATCACGTCGTACTCGGCGGCCTTCTGGGTCTTCGCCTTGGCCTCAGCGGCCGTCGAAATGCCGGCCACGCCGGCGGCGGCGGCGCCGAAGAAGGAGGTCTTCAGCAGACCGCGACGGCTCATATCCGTGTTGGACATTCTTGTATCTCCTAATTGTCCCGCGCCGGCCCCTGAGTAGTTGGGAGTCGAACCGATGCGGGCTCCTTTTTTTTTCAGCTTGCAAGATCGGAACGCAGCAGGCGTCGTCATGATGCGTCGTCTCTGCGGGCCCGCGGGAAAGGGAGGGGCCGATGGATTCCGGGAGAGAATCCGCGCGAGACGCTTCTTGGGGTCGTCCTGCGTCCACGGCCGATATTTTCGCTCATGCGGACCACTACGTAGTTCTGCGCTGGATCAAACTCCCTTCAGATGCGCTTAAGGTTGCGCACAAAAAAGGAGCCGGCGCCCGCTTCCGGACGACGGCTCCCAC
>NZ_DAVZJY010000307.1:0-2229 GCF_052272535.1 Sutterella sp.
TGCCTGAAGAGCCATTTTTTTCGAGGTTGCAAAGCTTTGGGGGACTTACACCGGGACGCTCCATGGAGAGAGGCCTGAAAGGGCGCCGCGGCCGCCGGCGGCGACGCTCCCGGGCGCGGGAGCGCACGGCGGGAGGGACTACTTCGCCTCAGGACGCCATTGGGCGTCCGTAAAGTCGAATCCGCCGTCGGGAAGGTTGACGAAGCCCGTGAGGGACCGGTTCCAGCCGGCGACGGAGTCTTCGAACACGCACCAGACGTAGGGCGCGTCGCGCCGGATCGTCTCCTGGACTTCGGCGTAGAGGCGCCGCGCCTTCGCCTCGTCGGTCTCCTTCGCGGCGGCGTCCATGAGTTCGTCCACGCGCGGGTTTGAGTAGAAGGCCGTGTTGAAGAGCACGGGCGGGGCGCTCTTCGAGTAGTAGAGCGGCCGCAGCGACCAGTCGGCGTCCGAGGACGCCGACCAGCCGGTGTAGTAGAGGTCGAGGTTCTTCTGGGCTTCCGAGCGCGCGCCGTGCACGCGCGCGACCCGCTCGCCCGCCTCGAGGATACGGATCTTCGCGCGGATGCCAACGGCGGCAAGCTGCTGCTGCACGACGCCCACGGCCTTCTGCGAGGCGGAGTCCTGGTAGGCGCACCAGAGGTTGGTTTCGAATCCGTCGGGCCAGCCGGCTTCCTTGAGAAGCGCCTTCGCGCGCTCCGGGTCAAAGGTTGAGCGCCCCATGAGGAGCGCGTTGGGGATCCCGGGCGGAATGACGCCGGAAGCGGGCCGCGCGAATCCGCGGTAGGCCGCCTTGATCACGGCGTCCTGCTTGACGGCGAGGTTCATCGCCTCGCGCACCCGCGGGTCGCTCCAGGGCGCCTTGGTGGTGTTCATCGCGATGAAGCGCATCACGGTGGACGGGCGGTCGGAAAGAAGAAGCCTCCCGACGGCGCGGATTTCGGCCGCGGACTCGTAGGGAACGGGCATCGTCCAGTCGGCTTCACCCGTCTTCAGCATCGCCGCGCGGGCGTGATTCTCCGGCACCGGCACGAATCGGATGCCGGCGAGCTTCTGCCGCTCGGGCGCCCAGTACCCCTCGCGGCGCACGACGTGGAGGAGCTCGGCGGGCTTGTAGTCCTTGAGCGCATAGGGACCGGTGCCGCAGGGCTTCAGGGCGAGGTTCCAGTCCTTGGATGCGAGGGCCGCCGGGCAGACCATCGAGAGAATGCCGCCCGCCATGCGGCGCTTCAAGGCGCCCAAAGGCTCCTTGAGGTGAAGCGTGAGCTCATAGGGCCCCGTCACCTCGGCCCCTTCAATGACCCCGAACATCTTCGAGCGCCCGAGCCGCGTGGCGTCGCCCGTCAGATGGTCGATGTTCGCCTTCGCCGCAACGGCGTCAAAGGGCGTGCCGTCCGAAAAACGCACGCCTTCGCGCAGCGTGAGTCTCCAGGTGAGCCCGTCCGCGGAGACGTCGGCCGAGAGGGCGAGCGCCGGGACCACCTCCATGCGGGCGTTGAGACGAAAGAACCCTTCGTAGAAGGCCTTGAGTACCTGGCGCGAGAGCTTGTCGGTCGTGTTGTAGGGGTCGAGCGTTGTGAAGCCGTCGGCGACAGCCGCCGTCACGGTCTTCTCCGTCGGATCGGGCTCGGGCCCGAAGGAGAAGAGCGCCGCTGAAGCGGAGCCGGCGAAGAGCGCCGCGGCGCAGAGTGCGGCGGTTCGGGCGGAGGCACGGGCGTTCGTAGGAGTCTGGATGCTTGGGTTCATTCTGGGGCAGGGCTTTTGGATTTCTCGGTCGCGCCGCATTTTAAGGGTGCGGGGACGGCTCGGCGTCCGGGGCGGGGTGCACTTCTGTGTGGGACTTGGCGTCCGGGCGCGGCTTCAGGCACAATCCCGAGGTACTTCCACGTGAGTCCGCCGCTGCGCGCGGGCCGGTTCCGGGGCCTTCGAGGTTTCCGGGATGAAGCATCCATGTTTGCGCAGACAACTAAAAATCCGAGCCCTGAGGGCGTCGCCCTCAGGAAAGTCCGGTCTTCGTGCCGCCTTGATCGGGGTGCGCGTGCGCCCCCGGGGTTTTCTTTTTTTCACAAAGGAAATCCACCATGATCAAAGCACCCAAGACCGAACTTGTTCCTGCCGGCCGATTCGGAAGCCACCTTTCGGGGCTTCCCGCCGGACGGGGCCTTGTCCGGGAGAGTCTTGACGACGCTGCAGCTGCACGCGTTCCGGCTCTTCATGAAAACCACTTCTTCC
>NZ_DAVZJY010000308.1:0-2191 GCF_052272535.1 Sutterella sp.
GACCGGTGCGTGAGCCCCGAAGTCTTGGAGAGCGACGCGAAGCTCGCCGAACTCACGACTTCGGCGAACCTCTCGGCCACCGTCACCACACCCGGGTGGACCAATCCCGCGCGCTTCATGATGATCGCGGGCGCGCCCGTCTACTGCGACGAAGCCGCGCGCCGCGTCGCCGACGTCCTCACCCGCGTGGAGGTTCCCGCGCAGGAGCGGCTTCTCGTCGCGAAGTTCACCGAGGGCGAGGCGCAGGCCTCCTCCGTCTTTGAGGCGGCCCTGAAGAAGGCGATTCCGGAGTCGGCCTCCAAGATGCTCGGCGTCTCGCAGTCGCTCTCGGAGTCCCTCTCCCACGCGGTGCTCCTCGCCGAGATCCCCGCGGGCCTGGACCGGGCGGCGGCGCGCATGGAACTCCCCGTCGCCGCGGCGGTGGCGCTCGCGAAGGCGCAGGGGGCGCTTGCGTCGGAAATCTCGTTTCGCACGATGGGCGAACTTGCGGCGGCGTTTCTCCCGAAGCTGCGCAACCTCCTCGAGTTCGTCCTCATCGCCGCCTTCCCCGTCGTGATGGCGATGTTGGTCGCCTGCGGGGCCTCGGGCGCCGCGGTGGCGCGCATGTATCTGACGCTCTTTCTCTGGCTCGCCCTCTGGGCGCCGATTGCGGCGGTGATGAACCATCTTCTGATCACCCTCGACGCCCATCCGATGAACCAGCTCGCGGCCCACTACGGAGGGCTCACGCTCGAAGCCGCGGACCTGATCCGCGACCAGGGCGCGACCTCGCAGGCGATGGCGGGCTACATGATGCTCCTCGTTCCTCTGATCTCCTACCTCATCGCCAAGGCCTCCGACATGGGCGCCGTGAGCCTCGCCTCTCAGATGATGCAGCCCGCGGGCGCGGCCGCGCAGAGCCAGAGCGCACAGCTCTCCGCAGGGAACGTCTCGGCCGGGAACGCCTCGATCGGCACGAGCACCGTCAACACGGCCTCGGCCAACAAGTCCGACGTCTCCGAAGGGTTCGTCGCGGGCTCGGTCTCGCGCTCCACCACCGCGCACGGCACGGTGGTGCGCGACGCCTCCACGGGAGCGGTGACCGGCATTTCGGTGCAGACCTCCGACCTCGGCGTCTCGGCCGCCTCCACCTTGACCGAGGGCCGCAGCACCGGCGCCATGGCGCAGTCTTCGAGCTCGCGCGTCGCGCAGACGGGCATCACGCAGGCAGAAACCGCCGGCCGCAGCGACGCGAGTCAGTCGGCGTTGGTCTCGGGGTCGGCCGTGCAGCGCACCGCCTCGGAATCCTCGGGCCGGATGGTGAGCTCGGCCGATTCGGGAGCCTTCACCGAAGGCATGGCCGAGCGGCGCAGCACGTCTTTGAATGCCGGCGCAGGACTCTCGGAAAACCTGGGCGTCGCGACGCAGACGGGCGTGCGCATCGGAATCGGGCAAACCGACCCGCTTGTGCCCGAGGTCGCGCCGGGCGCGGCGGGATCTTCCCCGATGCGCCTCGGAGACGCCGCCGCGAGAGCGGAATCCTCCCTCGCCCATGGCGTCTTCACGCCCGGAACCGGGTTCGGGCCAAGGGGTTCGGGGCTTGCGCCGACCGCAGCCTCGGCCGGAGCGGCTGCGCGGACGCCTTCGGGCGCCTCTTCGGGGAGTCTCGTCCCCTACGGCGCGGGCGTGCCGGGAGGCGTTGTTGGGGGCGCGGGCGGTGCGGGCAGCACAGGCGGCACAGGCGGCACAGGCGGTACAGGCGGCCCCGGCGGTACAGGCGGCCCCCTTGCACCGGGCGGCGTCCTCATCCCGAACGGCAGCGCCGACGCGGGTGCGGGCGCGGGAAACATCCTCCCCGAAGCGGGCGTTCACCTCGACGGAGGCTTCAGGACCACGACGGGCGTGGAGCAGCGCGAGGGCGTCGCCCAAACCGTCGCCCAGACGTCGGGCGCGGGCTGGGAGACGCGGCGCACCGACGAGATGCGGCGGTCGGCCGCAGCATCCGACGAATCCGCGAAGAGCGAGCGCACGAGCCTCGAAGCGCGGCGCACCGCCGCCGCCACCCGCGGCGAAGAGCTCCGGCGCACCGAGGGCACTACGCGCAGCGCCGCGGAGAACTTCATGCGCACGGACGACCGGCGCTCGGGCACGCAGCTCGGTGCGGGCGCACGGCTCGACAGCTGGCTCCTCCACCGGGCGGTTTCGAGCTACG
>NZ_DAVZJY010000309.1:0-2178 GCF_052272535.1 Sutterella sp.
AGGCATAGTTGTGGGTAGCCCTGAGGAAATACCGTTTCAAATGTCCTGAGCGCTTTGCGTTGTCGACCGCAACACCTATGAACGAGGCATCGCGATCTCGGATGAAGCAATCGCTGCCATTGATCTGGAGCCGATCACTCCGCTTGGGCAGTGGAATTACATCATCCGAGGCTTCAAGTAGATCTTCTCGCCGTCCTTCCAGACGCCGGTGACGCGCATCTGATGGAGCTTCGAGGGCGCGGCCATGAAGGGATTCGCTGAGAGCGTGATGAAGTTCGCCCGGGCGCCGGGTTCGATCACGCCGATCCTGCCCGCGACGGGCATCACCTTCGCGGCGCGGCTCGTATAGAGCGAAAGGGCCGTGCCGATCGAGACGGCCTCGTTGGGATTGAAGACGCCGCCGTCGGAGTCGCGGCGGGTCACGGCGGCCTCGAGACAAGCCATCACGTCGTCCGTGTCGCCCCAGGTCGTGCACGGCGCGTCCGAGGAGAGCGCAAAGGCGTCGATTTTCTTCGCGATGCTCTTCACGCGGTAGCAGGCGTCAAAGTCCTCGGGCGTCAACGCGGCGCGGTAGCTGCGCCACTCGGCGAAGGGGAAGATGATCTGGGTCGTGAGCGCGGGCTTCAGGGCCATGCGCTCGATTTTCTCGAGCTGGTCGTCGCGCAGCATGCTTACGTGCTCGAGGCGCACGGAGGGGACGCCCTCGAGCCAGGGCGTCTCGGTCTCGAGCCATCCGAGCACGGCGTCGATCGAGCGGTCGCCCATGATGTGGACGGCGCACTGCACGTCGTTGCGGCGTGCAAAGGCAACCGCGGCGCGGAAGGTCTTTTCCTCGAGGATCATCATTCCCGAGGGGTATTCGTTCGGAGCGCCCCCTTCGGGCGGCACGTAGGGGTTGCGCACCGCAGCCGTGCGCCCCGAGATCGAGCCGTCGGCGAAGAGCTTCACGCCGGCATAGCGCACGGCGCCCGTCTTCTCATCTTCCGTGAAGTCGGGCATCCCGAAGGGATCCTCCCCGCCCTTCCAGACGGCGTAGAGGTTCATTTCAACGGGAAGCCCCCGGCGGGCGGCCTCGCGGTAGAGCGCAAGGGGCTCGGGGTGGCCCGCGCCGCCGCGGTCGCACATCATGTCGCAGGTCGTGAGGATGCCGTGGCTGAGGTAGTGGTCCTTCAAGAGAAGAAGCGTCTCCACGTCGCTCTCAAAGGTCTTCGCGGGCTTGGCGTGGTGCTCGACGAACTCCACGGCCCCGAGCTCGATCAGGCGCCCGTCGGGGTTTCCCTCGGCGTCGCGCCCGAAGGCGCCGCGCTCGGGATCGGGCGTGTCGCGGGTGATGCCGGCGAGCTCAAGCGCGCGGGTGTTCACCACCGCGCTGTGGTAGTCCGAGCGCCGGATGAAGACGGGCTGCGTCGTGCTCACGCGGTCGAGGTCCTCGCGGGTGGGCGAACGCTTCTCGTCGAGGAGGCTTTCGTCGTACCCCCAGCCTTCGATCCAGCCTTCGCCCTTCTGCGCGGCGCTCGAGGCCCTGAGCTCACGGATCATGTCCTCGATCGACTTCACCGCGGGCGGCGTGCAGGCCGTGGCGCGCAGCGTCATCGCCAACCCCTCGGGGTGCGCGTGCACGTCGAGGAAGGCCGGCATCACGAAGGCCCCGCGCATGTCCACGGACCGGATCTCGGTCCCGTTGGGGGCGGGATCGTCCCCGCCGATGAAGACGCCGTCCTCGACCGTGAAGTCGGTGAGGAACGGCCGGCCGGTGCGGCCGACAAAGGCGCAGACGTTGAGATAATGGATGCGGGCCATGGCGGCTCCTGTTGAGAAGTGAATGCGGGGCGTTATTTTACGCTCGAATGCGGGAGAACCCTGAGACTGCGGCGGATCCGTCCACAATTTCAGGGTTCTCACAGCAAAAGATGCCCAACCATAGGACATAAATTCAGAGCGCCCTAGACGCCGAACAAAAAAATCGCCCGCCAATTCACGAAATACTTTGGTAGAATTTAAGCTGACGCAGGATTGAGCGGAAGCCGCTTCTTCGGAAGCGGCTAATCGGGGCCGCTCTTTCCTGCGTCTTTTTGTATCTGCAGCATCCGCAGGACCTCCCTTCCTCCCCATCCTGACCCGTTCTGCTCTCGGAAGACGGCGCGATCCAATCGCCCTCTTTCGCTTCACGGGCGTTTC
>NZ_DAVZJY010000310.1:0-2174 GCF_052272535.1 Sutterella sp.
CATTAAAACGACTCCCGCAGGAAGCAACAAGGGCTTTTTCTTCACCGTCACTTGCTCCATTCACGCCCCCGGCTCGATGATCGTCACGCGCACGGACGGCCTCGCCTTTGTGGACTGGTTCAAGTCAGCATTCCATGATCCGATGGTTCTGGGCGAATACAAAAGCCTGTCCGATCTCTTTGTCAGAGGCACAGGTGCTGAGTTGGATTCGGAAGCAGGAAACTACAAGACCACCCTTACCTACATCGTTGCCGGTGCCATGGCCAACGCCGGTCTTGACGTCAGCAACGTCATCTGGCGCATCAGCCGCGAACAATGGAAGGGATGGGTATGCCGAACAGGCACCAGCTGTCGCGGAACAATCGACATTCTCCTCGCGGATAAGGCGGACGCCAAAGAATCCAATAAGAATAAGCCCATCGCCGTCACCAAGTTCACGTTGACCGTGATTTACGATGCCAAAGGCAACGCCACCTTCCAGACAAGTGAAACCCAAACAACAGCACGTCTGGAACTGAAGAATGAAAACGAGCCGAACAAGAACAAGTATTGGGTTTTGAATGGAGTGTGAAGTACTTTGTGTCTTGAGGATTGAGTTGGTTTAAAGAGAAGGTCGGGTTAGATGGTCGATTTCAGGGAGCGCTGGGGGGTGATGTGGAAGGGAGCCCGTAGGGCGACCTGAAACGACACCCCACAGCGCTGCGCCGCCGCCGATGGGAGCGCAAGAAATGGCGGCGCTCATCCTTGGTCTCCCGTAAAACGCTCGCCGAAGGTGGCCGCAAACGCCGGCATTGCCGCGCTCCAACTCATCGGCGCCCGCTTCCAGTCTTTGGTGAAATTCCGGATTGCAAGGAATATCAGCTTTTTGGCGGCCGCCTCATTTGGGAACAGCGACCTTGTCTTGACGACCTTGCGGACGGCGCGGTTGAGTCCTTCGATGGAGTTGGTCGTGTAGATGAGCCGGCGGATCTCCGGGGCGAATTGGAAGAAGGGCACTACCTGCGCCAGGCCTCGGCAATAGCCGGGTAGCGCCTGCCCATGGCGGAGGCCTCAAACGCCTCCAGAGCGCGCTGCGCCGCATCTACATCCACTGCCTGATAGATGGGCTTGAGCAGATCGCAGACGGCCTTGCGGTCCTTGTGGCTGACGAAGGCGGTGGAGGAGCGGATCAGGTGGACGATGCAGGTCTGGTGCAGCGCGTCTTGGGGAACACCGACTCCAACGCCGCCGTCATGCCCTTGAGCCCGTCGGTGATGGCGATCAGGATGTCCTCGACGCCGCGGGTCTTCAGACTGCTGAAGACGCCCGCCCAGAACGCCGCACCTTCGTTCTCCACCACCCATATGCCGAGCACGTCGCGGCGACCTTCGCGATTCACGCCGAGGGCAAGGTGCACGGCCATGTTCTTGATGCCCCCGCCACTGCGGATCTTGACGCGCAGTGCGTCGAAGAACACCAGTGGATAGACACTCTCAAGGGGGGGCGCGACTCCCACTCATTCACGTCCTCGAGCACGCTCTCCGTAGCGTTGCTGATGAACTCGGGCTGACTCGATGTCGTAGGGCTCCTCGAGATACGCGCTGATCTCGCGCACGGTCATGCCGCGCCCGTACATGGCGATGATCTGCTCATTGAGCCTCTTTATCGTGCGCGAGTGTTTCGGGCACCAACGCGGGCTCGAACGTACCGAGGCGGTCGCGAGGCGTGCGGATGTCGATCTCCCAAAGGGGGTGCGCACCGTCTTGGGCGTGCTGCCGTTGCGCTTGGTTCCTGGGCTTCCCATCAGGCTTCTCCTCGGGCCTCTCCTCGGCGTCATCGCAGGCGGCCACGCTCTTGCCGTCAAGGTGATGGGTGAGCCAGGCGGCAAGCGTCGTCTCGAGCAGCCGCTCGGGCGACGCTTCTCACCGCCCTGAAGAAGCCCTCCTCATCGAGAAGCTTGGGCCGCCCTGCATGACCTTCCGGGTGATTCTCTCAGCGATCGGATCATGGGGATCGATGGGATCATTGGTCTTGCGACGCTTGCGCGGGGTTGCGGGAGTATGGGAAGCGGTGGCCATGGTTCTGTAGTCCTAAGGGGAGCGCCGTCAGGGACGACGTATTATCCCCACGACACAAATTACTTTACCAAACCGAGCCGTAAAGCCCCGTCATTCATGGCGGGGATATAAGGCGAC
>NZ_DAVZJY010000311.1:0-2155 GCF_052272535.1 Sutterella sp.
GCGACGTGATGCACGACGCCCCCGCCGCCCACTCGGAGGGCGGTCGTTCGTGGAGTCCGGCGCCGGTCGCAGAGGGAAGGTTCAAGAGAAGAAAATGGCTAAATCACCGCTCAACTACGAAGGCTACTGGCGGCAGCTCGCCTCCAACACCCGCGTCGAGGCGGGCTCGCAGCTCGTGCTCACGGCCGTGCTCCTCACGCAGATCCGCAACGGCGGCGAGCGCTCGCTCACCGTGAACGGCACGGAGTCCTTCCGCCGCCTCACCGTCAAGACCTGCCCCTGGCTCGCCGACCTCCCCTGGAGCCTCTCGGTGCCGCAGGAGAAGATTGAGATCCACATGTCGCTCGAGGCGTCGACGAACCCGAAGATGCTTCTGGGCGGCTTTCTGCGCGTCTATGCGCGCGACTTCCTGAGGAAGTCCGCCATCCGCGCGGAGCTCGTCGAGTCCGTCGCGCCCTGGCTCACCGAGGGCGAGCCAGACGATGTCTTCTGGGTGGTGGGCGAGGACCGCGCGTTCGTCGCTGCGGCCCGCTGGGCGCTCTCGCGCGGCCGGGGGCGCTTTGCGACGCCCTCCACGAAGCTCGCGCTCATCTTCGAGTCGCTCAAGGCCTTCGACCTCGACGTCGAGACGGAGATCATCCGCGGCGGCGACCTGCGCCTCGGGCGCTTCAATGCGCCGGTGATCACCGTCCCCGAACCCAACACCGACTCGGGGCGCGCCCCGATCGGGCGCTTCCAGTTGGATGAGCTCTCCTACGCCGAAGCGGCGCTCGACAACACGCACCGCATCGTCGCGATCGTCTCGGGCGGGTCGCTCTTCCGCACGCAGGGCGAGGACCTCGAATTGAAAGCGATCTACCTCCATTCTCGCCGCCTCGCGCGCGTCGCCGCCTTCCCGTCGGCTGCGGGCGTCGAGTCCGGCATCGAGACGATCGGGCTCCTCTTCTGCGACGTCGCCGACAAGCCCCTGACCGACGTCGAGCTCATCGACTTCCCGCGCCTGCAGTTCTCGCGCCGCCCCTGGCCCGTGAAGCTCCGCACGGCCTTCACCGATACGCTCCTCACCGGGCGCTCCGGCGGCGAAGGCATCGAGGCGGTCTCGGCCCATGCGGCCGCGCTCCTCGAGGAGAAGTGCATCTTCACGGTCGGCAGCCGCATCGAAACGCAGGGCGACCGCGAGATCGACGAGCTCCTCTCCCGGCGCGGCGCACGGCCCCTGACGGCCTTCGTCGAGGTGATCCGCTGCCATGCACTCGGCACCGCCGTTGACGGCGGCGACGGCTCGATGCGCGAGGCGACGCCGAACGACATCACCGAGTGCGGGTTCCTGCGCCGCCCGAAGAAGTCGATCCAGCCCGACTTCGAGGACAAGGTCCAGGTGCGCCGCATGCAGAAGCAGAGCCTCTGCCCGGGCGACATTCTGCTCACGCAGCGCGGGCGCGTGGGCTCCCTCGCCCTCGTCGAGGACATCCCCGCGGGCGAGATCTGGATGGCGGGCCAGCTCTTCGTGATCCTGCGCCTGCGCACCGAAAGCCCGGTGCACTCCGCGAAGTACCTGCTGCGCTACCTCCAGTGCCGTCCGGTGCAGGAGCGTCTGCAGCGCATTTCTTCGAACACTGCCGTGCCGCAGATCCGCGCCGAGGACCTCGAGAACCTGCTCGTGCCGCTTCCCGACCCCGAGCTCGGCGTCCGCCCGGCCGAAGAGAGCTACAACCGCGCCCGCGAGCTCTCCGACAAGATCGAGAAGATGCGCGAGGAGATCATCCGCACGGCCGAATCGATGGAGTTCTGATCCCGGTCTTCGCCGGCTCTGATCTGCCGCTTCCGCCCTGAAGCGTGAACGCCCGGTTTTCCAACGAGGAGGCCGGGCGTTTTGTCGTCCGCACAGGCCCTCGGCATGCCCGGCCCGGAGGCGCCGGCGCACCCGCGGCGGGCGCGCTCACCCCGGAGCGGTGCATCGAAATAGAGAATTGTGATCAACAGTATTTTTCGATAGTGGAGAGCTAATGCAGCGCATCAACCCGCATAGAGAATTCCGGCTAAGAAAGTCCGGCATTCCCGCCGAGATCTAGGCGCTTCTGTCTAAAAATCGGGGTTAACCCCAGAAGGCGAAAACGAAGAACCCGCAGGTACTCTTTTTGAACGCGCCGCCTTC
>NZ_DAVZJY010000312.1:0-2146 GCF_052272535.1 Sutterella sp.
GTCCCGACGGGCGGCGGCCGCGCCCCGGGAGCTAGCCCGCTTGGAAGGCGCGAAATACGCTCATTGTAGCCGGCCGCCCCGCTTCTCTAGAGGGACGGCGCTTTGATTTCGGCGGTGCCGGACGGGGGCAAAAAGCAAATATTTATTGCTTACTGCTTCTTCGGCTTCCATTCACGCGAGACGAGGTACACCTCGGCGGAGGTGTCGCGCGACGCCGCGGGCTTCTTGGCGGCGACCTTCTTGAAGACGCGTTTGAGGGCCTCGACGTACTGCGAGTAGCCCGAGCCCTGGAAGGCCTTCGTGACGAAGACGCCCTTCGGGGCGAGGTGCTCCTCGCAGAATTCGAGCGCGAGCTCGTTGAGAAGCAGCGACCGGGCGGCGTCCGCGGCTGCGATGCCGGAAAGATTCGGCGCCATGTCCGAAAGGACCACGTCCACTTTGTCTCCGTTTAGAATCTCGGAGAGCTGATCGGCCACGGACTGTTCGCGGAAGTCGCCCTGCAGAAAGTGGACGCCGTCGATGGGTTCCATCGGCAGGATGTCCATGGCGATGATGCGTCCGCGCACGCCGCCCGCCGGATCAGCGAGCTTTTCGCGCACGACCTGCGTCCAGCTGCCCGGGGCCGAACCGAGGTCCACCACGGTGAGGCCGGGCTTCAGAAGGTGCTCCTTCTCATCGAGCTCCAGGAGCTTGTAGACGGACCGTGCGCGGTAGCCCTCCTGACGGGAGCGCTTCACGTAGGGATCATTGATGTGCCGCTCGATCCACGCGCGGTTTGATCTGAGTTTCTTTGAGGAAACAGGCATTGAGGCTCTCCCCTTCGATTTGATTTGCAACCCCTCCGCGGCTCTCCGCGGCCCCGCTCCCGCGGCGGACTCATGCTTCTGGAGTCTGCGCGGGCGTCGTCTTCAGGGCCGTCTCCGGCCGGGCATCCGTGATGCGCGGGCCGGAGGAGCCGGGAAAGAAAAATTTGTTGAGATTTTATGAGTGAAATTGAACTTTCGCGCAACGCGCGCCTCACGCTGCGCGCCGAGGCGCACCACCTCGATCCGGTCGTCCTGTTGGGCGCCAACGGTCTCACCGAAGCGGTGATGAAGGAGATCGACCGTGCGCTCAAGGCCCACGAGCTGATCAAGATCCGCGTGCCCACCGACGACCGCGAGGAGCGCGAGGCGATCTTCGCGAAGGTGGCCGACGAATTGGGCGCCGCCCGCGTGCAGATGATCGGCAAGCTCCTCATCCTCTGGCGTCCGGCCGAGGATGAGGCCGACGCGCCCACCGCCGAGGAGTGGATCGCCCGTACGGCCGCGGCCGCCCGCGGCGAAGAGCCCGCGCAGAAGGCGAAGCCGAAGAAGGTCGCCTCGAAGAAGCCCGGCGAAAAGAAGAAGAAGGCCGAGCCGGCTCCGCGCCGCCGCGCCCGTCCGAAGACGAAGCGCACGACGAAGAAGGCGGCGCTCTCCTGACGCTCCTCCCTCCAATTCAAAAAGGAGGCGCTCTCCCGTTCGAAGGGGGCGCCTCCTTTTCTTTTGGGCCGGAGGGGCGGCGAGGAGCGGCGCGCCGGACGCGCTTACTTGTACTCGACCGCCTCGACCTCGAAGGTGACCTGCCCCTTCGGTGCCATGAACTTCACCGTGTCGCCCTCGCTCTTGCCGATCAGCGCGCGCGCGATCGGCGAGGAGACGGAGATGAGGTTGCGCTTGATGTCGGCCTCGTCGTCGCCCACGATCTGGTAGGTGACGTCGGCGTCCTCCTCCTCGTTGTAGAGCGTGACGGTCGCGCCGAAGACGATGCGGTCGCTCGCGACGGTCTTCGGGTCGATCACCTGCAGCGCGGGGATCTTGCCCTCGAGCTCGGCGATGCGCCCCTCGATGTGGCCCTGCTCCTCGCGGGCGGCGTCGTACTCGGCGTTCTCCGAGAGGTCGCCCTTTTCGCGGGCTTCGGCGATGGCGGCGACCACGTTCGGGCGCGCGGTCTTCTTGAGGTACTCGAGTTCAGCCTTGAGCTTCGCCGCTCCGGCGGCGGTGATGGGAATGCGGTTGAGCATGTTTGGCTACCTAAAAACGTTGTGGCTTGTGTTCAAGCCTGCGCGGCGCGCTTGGCGCTCCCGAGGGTCTTCCGGGACAAAGCGCGGCGCAGGTAAAAATTC
>NZ_DAVZJY010000313.1:0-2133 GCF_052272535.1 Sutterella sp.
GAAGACGCTCATCTTCAAGTTCGCCAAGGACAAGATGAGGAAGGCCGGGTAGTGCCCGGCGCGAAGGTGTAGGACGCTTTTGAGGCGCCTGCCGCAGGTTTATGCCCGGCCTGGAGGCCGGGCCTGCTGCGGCCGCTCTGATCGGCCCGACGGCGTCGGATGCGGCCCGGATCGGGAAGGCGGAGCCTTCGGCGATCCGGGCCTTTCGTTTGGATGTACGCGGCCCGAAGTCGGATGTCCGGCGAGCTGTTTAGGCGTGCGTCAGACGGCCGCCGCCTCGCGGCCCGCGGTGATGCCGGTCGCTCCTGCGTACGCATAGGCCTCGCCCGAGCGGTAGCCGACGCCGAAGTGCTCGCCGAAGGCTGCCGCGCCTGCACCGAAGAGACCCGCGGCGACGGGGCGCCCCAGAAGCGTGGTGACGCGGCACTTTTCATCAATCATGAAGCCGCCGACAGTTTCGAGCATCACGGGCTTGATGCGAAGCGCGTAGAAGGGCGGCCGCAGTTCCTTGCCGTAGACCGTGCGGCCGAAGGGATCGCGCCGGTCCTTCGGGTCCATGCGCGTCTGGGTGTTGTGCGCCTCGATGTCGGCGCGCAGCCCCGCCGGGTCGCAGCCGATTAGACGAGCAAGGTCCTCAACGGTGGCGCACTCGGTCGCAACGCCCTTCTCGATCATGCCCTCAACGACGGGATGGAGTTCGCGCGTGACGATCTCCCAGCAGGCCTTCTGCTTGAGCATGTCGATGTTCGTCTGCGTGTAGATCACGTACTCGTTCGTGAAGCGCCGGCCTTTTTCGTTCACGATGATGCCACCCATGAGAAGCGGCGCGGAGCTGAAGAAGATGCCCTTGGTCACTTCGAGCGTTGGACAGACCATGGCGATGTTGAGGTTGAGCGCGCCCGCGCCGAGCTCGGTCGCGATCCGCAGGCCGTCGCCCCGGCAGCCGACGTCCATGATGCGGCCCGTCTGCGACCAGGGCGGCGTGAAGACGTCAATCATCGCCTGATTGCGCCCGAAGCCTCCCGTAGCCAGAACGACCGCGGGCGTGCGGACCACCGTGCGGACGCCCTTGCGTTCCAGGCGGACGCCCGCGACGGCGCCGTTCGTGAGGATCACATCCTCGAGGCGTACGCCTGTTTGAACCGTGATGTTGGGGTCGGCCTTGACGGCTTCGGCGAGCCTCTTCATCAATGCGCCGCCCGCGCCCTTGGTCTTTACGACACGCAACGTTTCGCCGCCGTTCGTGCGGTCCTCCTCGTCGGTGAATTCGACGCCGAGTCCGATGAGGTCGTTCACGAAGACCGTGGCCTCGCGGGCGATCATGGCGGCCTTCTTCTCGTTTCTTGATCCGCGGCCGTAGGCGATGATGTCATCCCGGTAGGCGTCGGCCGAGTCGTGGATGCCGCGTGCCTCGTGCCACTTGGTCGCGCAGGCGCGAACCCAACCCGAGGAGATCGCGGAGGTTCCGCCCAACATCGGCAGCGCCTGCACGATGAGCACCCGTCGGCCGGCCTTTGCGGCCGTGCGCGCGGCCATGCAGCCTGCGGCGCCGCCGCCCGCCACCACGACGTCGAACTTCTGCGCGTCGGCGGGGATCGCTTGTGACTGAGAAGGCGCGGCCGATGCGTCGCCGGGCGCGAGCAGCGTGAGCGGAGCGGCGGCAAGGCCGGAGAGCAGTGCGCGGCGGGAGGATTGGGTCATGAGTGAAGAGTCCTTGGGAAAGTTGGAGGAGAAATACCGCCGGACCGGCGTGGAGGGAGGCCGGCGTGTGTCTGAATGCGCCTGATTCTGAAGCGGCGGAAGTCGGGCGCGCATCCGGAATATCCACGCCCTGCGGCGAAGAATCCGCGCATGCTAGAATCCGCCCCTGTCCTTCGATCCCCCTCTGCGGGGAGTCCGCATGGACGCCGAAGGGTGGGACCATAGTTCAACTGGATAGAACTGGCCCCTCCTAAGGGTCGGATCTGGGTTCGAGTCCCGGTGGTCCCACCACGCGCTTCCCCTCCCTTCGGTCATCACTTTCCGGGCGCACCGCCCGGCAGCCCTCCCGCGGTGCACTGCCGCATCCCCGACGCCTCCCGTACCGCTGTTGAACGCTTCACTTCCCCAAAGCTCCGGCTTCGCGCGGAAGGG
>NZ_DAVZJY010000314.1:0-2133 GCF_052272535.1 Sutterella sp.
GGACGCCGTTTCGAGCGAGGGGGGCGTTCCCCCCGACGAAGTCTGGGACGTCCTCGTCGTGGGTGCGGGCGCGGCGGGGCTCGCCGCCGCCGTGGCGGCGAAGGAGGCCGGCGCGAAGCGCGTCCTCGTGCTTGAAAAGCAGGCCCTCGCGGGCGGGCACATGATCGTCTCCTCGGGAATGCTCAACGCCCTCGACCCCGAGGGACAGGCGCGGGCGGGCCGAAGGGATTCCGCCGAGCAGTTCTTCCGCGACACCTTCGAAGGCGGCGGGATGGCCGCCGACCCGGACCTCGTCTTGCGCATGGTGAACGAAAGCGGCGCCGTCTTCGGGTGGCTGAAGGGCATGGGGCTTGAATTCGACCCCAAGCTCTACGAGGCCTACACGGGCGTCTATCCGCGCGCGCACCGCACGATCTGGGCACGCAGCGGCATGGAGTATGGCTGGAAGCTCATGGCGCGCGCCCGCGCTTTGGGTGCGGTCGTGCGCTACCGTACGCGCGCCGAGCGCCTGCTCTTCAATGCCCGCGGGGAGCTCACGGGCGTGGGCGTGTGGGATGCCGCTCTCGCTCCGCACGTGGTCTTCGCGCGCTCCGTGGTGCTCGCCGCGGGCGGGTTCGGGGCGAACCTCGCGATGCGCGCGCGCTGGGCGCCCGCGATTCCGCGCGAGCTCGACACGACCTACAGCCCGGGCCACCTCAAGGAGGATCCGGCCACGGGCGATGCGGTGCGCATGGCCGAGCAGGCAGGCGCGGCATTGACCGGCATGGAGCACGTCCTCGCGATTCCCTTTTGGGGCGGGCGCGTGCTCGACTACCCCGGCGCGGAGATCTTCCTCACGAACGACGGCCGGCGTTTCACGGACGAAACCGCCGCCTGGGACGAGGTCTTCGCCGACCTCGCGCAGACCGGGAGCGGCGAATTCTGGGTGGTCACCGACAGCAGCAGCCACAAGGGGGCGAACTTTGCGGCGAAGGTGCAGCAGGGGCTCGTCTCGAGCGCCGCGACGTTGGACGAGCTCGCGCACCGCATGAGCGTCCCCAAGTCCGTCCTCGAGGAGTCGGTGCGCCGCTACAACGAAGCCTGGCGGAAGAAGAGCGACCCGGACTTCGGGCGCACGCGCTTCCTGCAGGGCCTCTCCGACCCCCCGTACTATTTCGGCCGCGAGCGCTTTGAAATCCACTACACCTGCGGCGGCGTCGCGATCACGCCTGAAGCCGAGGTGAAGCGCGCCGCCGCTGCGGGCGGTGTGATCCCGGGGCTTTTCGCCGCGGGCGAAACCACGGGCGGCGTGCACGGCAAGTTCCGCCTGGGCGGCAACGGCCTCCTCGACGCCTTCGTCTTCGGACGCATCGCGGGCGCCAATGCCGCGCACTTCGCCGCGGGGCGCCCGGCCGCCGGGGACTAACTTCAACCCAACCCAACACTTCACGCCAAGGACCAAGGACATCCATGTTTCTCGACCGCCGCATCATCATCTTCGACCTCGACGGCACGCTCATCGATTCTTTGGGCGTCTGGAGCCAGGTGGACCAGGAGCTCACGCGCCGCCTCACGGACGGGCGCGTCGAACTCACTGAAGACGAGGCCGGGCACCTGCGCATGAACGCGATGAAGCGGTACGGCGAAGGGTCGGACGCGTACCTCAAGTACATGGCCGACATGAAGGCCGCCTTCGGATTCCCCGGCACGCCCGAGGAGATCCACCACCAGCGCTACGAGCTCGCGCAGGAGTTCCTCCGCACGCGCGTCAGGTACCAGCCCGGCGCCGCCGCCGTGGTGAAGGCCCTGAAGGCCGCGGGAAAGACGCTCGCCGTTGCGACCACCACGCGCCGGCGCAACATCGAGACCTACGTGCGCGACAACCTTCTGATGCGCGCGGAGGCGCCGCTCGACGATTATTTCGACCTCATCGTGACACGCGACGACGTCGCGCACGTGAAGCCCGATCCGGAGTGCTTCATGAAGATCCTTGAACACTTCGGCGCCTCGCCCGCCGAGTGCCTGATGATTGAGGACGCGCTCCCCGGGATCGAGGGGGCGCGCCGCGTCGGGATCGACTCGGTCGTGGTCACCGAGCGGCACTCCGAGACCGCGCGCGAAGCGCTCGACCGCGCCGCCGTCAGGCGCTTCGCG
>NZ_DAVZJY010000315.1:0-2127 GCF_052272535.1 Sutterella sp.
AAACACAATCAACCCCCTCTCGGGTGATTTTTTCTACTCCCATGGAGCCATACGACATGTCCGACAGCCCCGCCGACCCGAAGCTTCTCGCCGGGATTCTCTCCGAACAGACCGACAAACGCGTGGACATTCTGCGTCGCATCGCCGACGTCGGATCCATCTCCGAAGCGGCGCGGAGCGCCGGGGTGAGCTACAAGGCCGCCTGGCAGGCGATCGACACGCTCACGAACCTCGCCGGGACGCCGCTCGTCGAAAAGGTGGTCGGGGGCGCGCACGGCGGCGGCACGCGGCTCACCTCGGCCGGGCGCATGGTGCTCGACCTCGCCGACGAACTCGCCCGCGCGCGCCGGGCGGTTTTGGAGCGCTTTTCCGCCGCGGCGACCGGCGCCCCACACGCGGCCCTCGCTCGGGTGTCCGCGGCGTCGCTGCAGACCTCGATGCGCAACCAGTTCCCCGCGGTGATCGAGACGATGAAGATCGGCTCGGCGCTCGTGAAGCTCATCCTGAGGATCGACGACACGCACCTCATCCGCGCATCGGTGACGAAAGAGTCCGCGCAGCTCCTCAGCCTGCGCGAAGGCATGGAGGTGCTCGCGCTCGCCAAGGCGACCGCCATCAACATCACCGCGGACTATCCGGAAGACTCCGACGCGCGCGAAGCGAACCTCATCGTGGGCGAGGTGATCGGCAGCGAGCGCGCCGCGCGCGGCGGCGAATGCTCGATCCGCCTGCCCTCCGGACTCGTGATCGTGGGGTTCGCACGCGCCGGCCACGGGCTCAAGCTGCACCAGAAGGCGGTCGCGTCGCTGCCGCCCTCGGTGATCGTGATCGCGCTCGCCAAGTAGGACTTCCCGCGCGCCGCCTAGTTCTTAAGCATCAGGGGGGCTCCCTCCAAAGGAAGTCTGCGAAAACCCTGCAATATTGACGCTTATCAAATTCTCAAACCCCGCGCTTACACATGGTTGCATATCATTGCGCCTGAAGAAAAAACGGCCTGTTTACACCGTACTTCAGCATTTTCCTGACCCCGACTTCCGCCCCAAGCGCCCGCCGCAACAGAACAATCCTGCAGGAAGCCGACAGAACAATTACATCCAAACAAAGGTTCCTACCATGAAAAAAGACAGCCCCTGGTATCTTGCGCTCTGGTGCGTCGTCGGCGTTGCGATCGGCATCGTCTTCGTCGGCGTTCTCACTTCGGTCGTTCACTGGGCCGGCACGGAGAAGTTCTGCGGCGAGTTCTGCCACTCGATGGACGTCACGTACACGGCCTATCAGAAGGGCCTGCACTTCCGCACGGGTTCGGGCGCCACGGCCGGCTGCTCGGACTGCCACCTGAAGAACGAGTCGAACCACTTCGCCGGCCCGATCGACTACACGGCGCTCCTGATCGACAAGGCGATCGCCGGCTCGAAGTCCCTCTTCGGTGAAATCCGCGGCACGATGAGCACCCCCGAGAAGCAGCTCGAGAAGCGCCCCGAAATGGCGACCGCCGTCCATCAGCAGATGATCGACCGCGACTTCTCCGCCTGCCGCGGCTGCCACGACGTCACCCGCATGTACGATCCGAAGCGTCCGCTCATCGGCGCCATCCACAAGGGCATGGGCCCCAACGCCGAGAAGAAGGTTGACTGCCTCGCCTGCCACCCGACGGCCGGCCACAACTACGGCTACGTGATCCCCTTCAAGGCCGCCGCGAAGTAATCCCCGCGCAAGCCTGAGGAATCCTCAGAAAATCCCGGACCGGAAGCGGCCCGGGATTTTTTTGAGGTTTCGTGCATACATGTGGATAGGCGTTGCCTCGATGCGGGGCTGCCCCCCTGATGCAGAAGGAATTTGCGCATCCTATGCCTTGCGGGCGAATCCTGCAACGTTGATTTTTCTGAGCTTATCCACTCCCCGAATTCGGATTACGTCGTTGTGCGGTAGTCCGAAGCTGCCTCGGGTCAAGGCCCGGAGCCATTTAATCTGTATCGCTCGAACTTAGGGGTGCTATGAAATAGCGCCCACAAATTCTTATTCATTGATATTCATGGATTCTTAGGCTAGTTTTTGATTGAAATGCTTGGCCTTTTTTTGTTAAAATAGCATACCTAATAGGTTTGCATTCAAATTAACATGAAAGAA
>NZ_DAVZJY010000316.1:0-2117 GCF_052272535.1 Sutterella sp.
ACCACGAAAACCGGCCGAGGGAGCCCACGAATTTATTCGTTGGGAGGAATCGGTCGAAAGGTCGTTGAGATATATCAAGTTCTGAATATGTTGAGTGCACGCAAATAATATATAGTAGATGTATCTATTATGCGCCCAGGTGAATTCATGCCCGATGAATATCAGCATAAAAAAGGGATCGTCTTCAAAAACCAATATCACGTCATCTTCTGTCCGAAATATCGCCGGAAGGTGCTGACTGACGGTGTGGACGTCCGCCTCAAGGAAATCCTCCTTGCGGAAGCCGGCCAGCTTGAGGTCGCCATCGAGGCGATGGAGGTCATGCCGGACCATGTGCATCTCTTCCTCAGCTTCGATCCCCGTCTCGGAATTCACAAGGTGGTCAAGGCCCTCAAGGGCGTCTCCTCCCGAATCCTGCGCGAAGAGTTCCCCTGGCTCAAGGGGCGCATCCCCTCTCTGTGGACGCGCAGTTACTTCACCTGCACCGTCGGCAGCGTCAGTGAAGAGGCCGTCAAGCAGTACATCGAAGATCAGAAGAAGGTGTGACCATGGCTCGGAAGAAGGACAAAAAGGATCCTGGCGGACGCTACGTGCTCACTCTGGAAGCGAGCCTCACCAAGGCTCAGTACAAGCAGGTTGATGCAATGTCGGAGGTCTGCCGTCAGATCGAGAACACCGTCAAGGGGCTTCTTCTGAAGAAATGGCGGGGCATCAAGGGCAATCCGCAGTGGCGTGCGGCGTTGGCCCGTCACGTGGAGCTTGCCCACCGGCAGCAACGTACCGAGGCGGAGCTTGCCGAGATGAAGGCGCTCAGCGCGACGATACGGGAGATTGAGCGCTCCTTCGGACTCTCCGAATACGACATGCACAAGGTCGCGGCGAGCGTCAACGCGCATTTCGGGAGGAAGATTTCGATCAACGAGGCCCAGAGGGCCGCGACGACGGCCTGGCGAGCCTTTGAGAAATACCGTTATGGAGATGCCCTGAAGCTGCGTTTCAAGCGGAAGGGCGAGCCCGTGACGATTGAGAACAAGTCCAACGATTTCGGCCTTCGCGAAAAGGACGGTCGACTCTTGACCAAGAAAAAGTTCTCGGCACCGCTGATTCTGAAGAAGGTAGACCGCTATGCGGAAATGGCGGTGCAGGAAGAAACCTGCTATGTGCGCCTGATTCCTCGTGAAATCAGAGGCCGTCGGCGCGCCTTCGTGCAGATCGTCAAGAAGGGGACGCCGCCCGCCAAGAAGCGCACCGTCGGACCTGTGGAGCAAATCGTGGGAATTGACATCGGGCCGTCTTCCGCCGCCGTGCATGCAGCCGGGACGAAAAAGGCGATGCTCAGGCCGCTGCCGACCGGTGAGCGCGAGCGTGAGGAGGCGCAGATTAAGAACCTTCAGAAGAGGATCGCACGTTCCTTGCGTCTGACGAATCCGGACTGCTTCGACGAAAACGGCGCATGGAAGAAGGAAGCGAGACCTCATCCCTCGAAAAAGTGCCTCAAGGCTCAGGCGGCCGTCCGCGACCTCCGCCGCAAGCAGGTGGCCCGCAGAACCTCGGAAACAAATCAATTCGCCAACGATGTCTGCGCACTGGGCGGAAGCATCCTGGTGGAGGATCACGGCGTGAAGGGATGGGTCCGTCGAGCAAAAACTACTGCGAAGAATCCCAAGAACGGCCGCATCCGTAGCAAGAAGCGCTTCGGCGGATCCGTCAGACGGCATGCGCCTGCAGCGTTTCTGAACGCCATTGAGCAGCGGGTCGCAAGAGTGCCGGTCTCGAAGGGAAGCCCCGGGAAGCTGCTGAAGGTGAACGCGCGCAGGGTCAAGGCGTCACAGCTCAATCATGCCACCGGGGAGTGTGCCAAGAAGAAGCTCTCGCAGCGTTGGTTTAAGGTGGACGGGCATGAGGTGCAGCGCGACCTCTACGCAGCCTTCATCCTAAGTCATGTTCCGGCGGATCAGCTCGACAAAGTTGATCTGGAGGCCTGCCACCGGGATTGGGAAGCCTTTTTGAAGGCGCATGAGGCGGTCGTCGCCGATCTGGACAAGGAGCTGACTACCGTCTGAAAAAAAACACCGCCGAATACTTCGGTCGTCGAGGATTGACTGCGCCGAGACGTT
>NZ_DAVZJY010000317.1:0-2116 GCF_052272535.1 Sutterella sp.
GGTGCTCCCGACGGAGAGCCCCGTACGGGACGCTTCGATGAGCGCCGCCGTCTCGAGGATGCGCGCCGACAAGAGCGTCGCCGGGGCGATCCCCCGGGTGCGCAGCATGTCGGCGACGGCCGGCCGGTCGTGCTGGCGGGTCGCAGCGCCCGTGAGGCGCGGCGACCCTTGCCAGAAGGGCGCGAGATCGAACCCCGGGTCGGTGAGGAGCCGATGCGCGAGCTCTTCGGCGAACTCGGGCGTCATGACGACGCCGCGCTCGGGGAGCATCGGCACGTCGATCTCAGGGGCCTCCGGGTCCGCAAGGCTCGAGGCGAGGAGGTGCGCCGCGGGGAGCGTCGCCGAAGCCCCGAGCGCCCACGTCTCGAGCGAAAAGGCAGAGGGCGTGGCGGCGAGGAATTCCGCGGCCGGGGCGCCGAAGAGGAGCCTTTCGGCCAAGGCCGACGCGTCCCTGAGGACGGTTTCGAGCGTCTGCCGGGCCTTCGCGATCTGCCGCGCCTCGGCGCCGCCCCAGAGGTGGACGGCCGGAAGGGCGGCCGCGGCCGCCGCGACCTGCGCGAGGCGGCCGCGCAGCATCCCGATCGCGCGCCGGTCGTCGATCGAAACGGCGGGCGGCGCGGGGAGTTCGGGGTTCGGAAGGATGCCGAGCAAGGCCGTTTCGTCTTCGATCGCCGCGGCCTCGTGGATGAGGACGCGCAGGTTCTCCACGACCGCTTCGAGGCGCACGGCCTCTTCGAGGAGGCCGCCGTCCCTGCGGCGGCGCTCCGCGGGCGTGGTCCCGAGCGCGGCGTTGGCGGCCCCGTCGTAGGCGGCGAGGTGCGCGATAGGGCAGAGCGCGTAGAGAAGCGTCAGAAGGCGCTTCGCCTTCGCGCAGTTCCTCGGGTCCGAGAGCAGCCGCGGAATCTGGTCCGTGCGGGTGGAGGAGACCGAGAGCGCGGCCCTCCCGCCCGTCTTCTTCATCACGTGCACGCGGATCGCGGCCTCTTCAAGAGCGGTCGTGTTCATCGAGCGTCCTCAAGCTTCGTTTGGGCGGGTGCGGCGGGGGAGACGGGAGACGGTGCTTGCGGGGTCGGGTTGGCCGCAGTGATGACTGCAGGCTCCTCTCCGGGAGCCGCGGCTTCAAGCGCATGCACCTTCGGGGCTTCGGCCGCCTTCTCGACGTACCGGCGGCCGCGGCCGAAGAATTCGCGCCGCGAAACCTTCTTCTCGAGAAGCTTTCCGCGCTTCTCCTCGGGTTCGGGCGCCTTGGGCGTGAGGGACGGGGTCTCGGCGTAGTTCTTCGGGGGCGCGACCTTGATCGGAATCACGCGCCGGAGCTCGCCCTTCGCGCGCGGAGGCGTCCAGACGGCCGCGTCCTCGTCGTCGGCGGGGAATTCGGTCACCTTGAGCATCGTCTCGAGCGAAATCCGCGCGATCGCGTCCGCGGTCTCCTGGTCGCCCACGTCGAGCACCGGGCTCTTGAGCGAGAGAAGCAGGAAGCGCCCGAGCACCGGGTCGTCCATCGAAACGAAGGGGAAGTCGCCCGCAGGAAGCTCAATCAGCCGCTCGCGCCCCGGGGGGACGTCCACCCAGCCTTCGCGCGAGCCGCAGGCGTAGAGCGCGACGATCGACCAGGGCGTGACGAGGACTCCGAGCCAGTCGTTTCCCCAACGGCGGAACTCCACCGCGCGCACGGCGAGCCGCGGGTTCAGAACCGGCAGCCCCGCCATGCGGGTGCGTTCAATTTCGCGCATGCCGTCAGTAAAGAAGTCCGCGGGCGAGGCCGCAAAAACCCTCAGCGGGTTCTCGGGGGCCTTCATCTCTCTTTGGGTCGTCACGGCTTCTTCCTCCTCTCCATTTCGCGTGCTCCTGTGTTCGGCTGCCGCAAAGCGGGCGGGAGCGCGGGAACGCAAGCCCCCGCACCGCGGGCGGTGCGGCATCGCAGCAGGCGTCCGCGCTCCTTCTGGTCCGGGAGCTCTGGCACGCCTTTGATTTTTGTAGTTTTATCGGGGGTAGGCCGGCGTCGGGGGCGTCTCCGGCCGTCGGGGCCCCTCACTTCCAATGCATTTGAGTATAGGGAAGCGCCGCCCGGCGGCCCATCCGTCAAAGGGCTTCCGCCCGCTAGTTCTTGCGGAGG
>NZ_DAVZJY010000318.1:0-2110 GCF_052272535.1 Sutterella sp.
CGCGGTTGTTGATGCGTGCATGCTATCGAATGACCGCCAGCGATATGTTTCAGCTGAAACACCCTTCACGATCAGAAATAAAAAAGGGCGCACCGCCCGTCTGAGGGAGGTGCGCCGTCAATCCGTCACCGGATTGGAGAGAGAAGGTTGATGACGTTGAGGGATTGGAGCCGTGATCAGGCCTTCTTGCCCGCCTTCGCCTTGGCGCGCGCGGCGGCGTCCTGAGCGGCGTGGCGGCCGAAGATTACGGCGGCGGTGAGCTGGCTGCCGACGATGTAGTTCCAGTAGAAGAGGCCGCCGATCGCGTTGCCCGCGGCGTAGAGGCCCGGAACCGGCTGCTGCTCGGCGTTGAGGACCTGGCCCTTGGCGTTGATCTTCGGGCCGCCGAAGGTCGCCGTCATGCCGCCCGAGAACGGGAGGGCGAGGAACGGCGCCTTTTCAACGAGGCGCGGCTCCTTCAGGGTGTTGCCCGGGACGAGCTTCGCGGCGGTGCCGGCCTTGACGGCCGCGTTGTAGCCCTCCATCGTCTTCGTGAAGACTTCCGGATCGACGCCCATCTGGCGGGCGAGATCGGCGTAGGTGTCGGCCTTGTAGACCGGGGCCTTCTTCGAACGATAGCGGTCGAGGCGGGTGGCGACGGTGTCGTTCTCAATAACGGCGCTGTCGATCACGATGTAGGCGAGGTTGTTGCGGGTGATGACCGGCAGCTCCTTCGCCATTTCAACGTAGGTCTTCGCCTCGTTGATGATGCGTTCACCGTTGGTGCCGACGATCGCGCCGTAGTTGACGAGGGTCGAGGGATTCGCCTGCGTCTGGGCGTGGATCGGACCGCCGTGGAACTGGTCCATGTTCATGTAGTACGGGAAGAACGGGCGCGTCAGCTCGACGTTTTCGCCCATCAGGTAGGGAGAGCCGCGCAGAGGCATCCAGGCGACGCCGCCGCCCATGTACTTGCAGACCATCTCCTTGTTGGCGTGGAAGCCGCCGGTCGCCATCAGGACGCCGCCGCGGGCGAGGTAGACCACTTCGCCTTCGGTCTTCGACACGGCGCGCACGCCCGTGCATTCGAGGGTCGGCGTCTTGAGGAGCTCGATCACCTTGGTGTTCGTGTAGAACTTGATCTTCGGGTTCTTCTTCACCTGCTCGAGGAGCTGCGTGATGAGCTGCGCGCCGCCCGGCTTCTTCGGGCCGTCGACGACGTGGCCGCGCACGAGACCCGGCCAGACCTCCTTCACGATCTTCTTGAAGTTGATCCCGACGCGGTCGTGGAGCCACTGAATCGCGGAGGCGGATTCGTCGGCGTAGACGCGGGTGAGCTTCGGGTCGCCGCGGCCCTGCGAGACCTTCATCATGTCTTCGTAGAAGGCGTCGACGCTGTCCGTGAGCCCCTGCTCCTTCTGGACGTAGGTGTTCGTCGCGTTGAAGATGCCGCCCGCGTAGATGGTGTTGCCGAAGGGCATGCCCATCTTTTCGAGAACCGCGACGGTGGCGCCCTGGTCGGCGGCTTCGAGCGCGGCGGAGAGGCCCGCGCACCCCGCGCCCACGACCACGAAGTCGACCTTGTATTCCTTCGCACGGGCGGGCTTCGCCTCGGCGGCGCCCGCGCCGAGCATCGTGCCGGCGGCGGCGGCCGCACCAAAAAGACCGCCCTTCAGGGCGTCGCGACGGTTGAGCGAATTCATTGCTGGCTCTCCTTTTCTTTGTGGATGGCCGTCCTCGCGGGACCCTTTCCAGTTCGGGCGGCTCATCGTTCGTTGGGAATGATTCTCACTCCCAACAACCACTACGTAGTACGCAGTTGGATCAAACAAGTGGAATGACAGTCATTCGCATTGTCCAGGCACCCTTCTCCCTTCAGAAAAAAAATGCAGCCCGACGGAGCGCCGCCGTTTCCGGTGCGGACCGTGCGAAGATGCCCGGGTGGAAGGGCCTCAAGGAGAGCCGCGCCGGCGACGCGGTGCGTGAGGATGCTCCCTCGCAGGAAGAAGGAAGGAGCGCAGATGAGAATCAACGGAATCGACCATGTCGTGCTGACCACGGGGTCACTCGGGCGGTGTCGTGATCACTCTCCGGCCTGAAGGCCGGAGCTTCTTGATTCGCTGAGCCTCGC
>NZ_DAVZJY010000319.1:0-2084 GCF_052272535.1 Sutterella sp.
GCGCGGGCGAAATGCCCGGCCGGCCTTTGATTGAATGGGAAGGGCGCTTCTTGCGCGGGTCAGCCCACGCCCGTCGAGCCGAAGCCCCCTTCGCCGCGCTCGGAGGCCTCGAACGACTCCACGAGACGGAATTCAGGCTGCACTACGGGCACCACCACGAGCTGCGCGAGGCGCTCGCCGGGGTTCACCTCATAGGGGGCGATGCCGCGGTTCCAGATCGAAAGCATGAGTTCGCCCTGGTAGTCGCTGTCGATGAGGCCCACGAGGTTGCCGAGCACGATGCCCTTCTTGTGCCCGAGCCCGGAGCGCGGAAGGATGAGGGCGGCGTAGCCCGGGTCGGCAATGTGGATGGCGAGCCCGGTGTGGATGAGGACCGTTTCGCCCGGGAGCACGGTCACCGGTGCGTCCAGGACGGCGCGCAGGTCCACGCCCGCGGAGCCTGGCGTGGCGCAGCGGGGAAGGTGCGCGGCGGCGCGCGGGTCGAGGATCTTGAGGTCGATCTGCATGGATGAGGCTTCTACTCTGAAGAGGTTGAAAGGGAGGAATTCTGCCTGAAGGGGCCGCTCAGGCCTGCCGCGGGCGCTTCGCGAGGAGCTCCGCGGCGCACTCGAGGATGAAGCGCGCGCACTCGAGCTTTGTCGCCGGTCCGAAGACTCGTTCGGAGTCCGGACCCACGATGCGGATTTCATTGGTGTCGGCGTTGAGCGCGCGGCGCGCGTCGTTCGCGACGATGAAGGAGGCGTGCTTTCTCACGCACTTCTCGCGCGCGAAGGCGGTGAGCATCGCGCCTTCGGCCGTCTCGGCGGCGAAGCCGATCGTGACCGGGGGATTGGGGCGGGTGCCGACGCGCGTGAGCACGTCGGGATTCTCGACCCAGATGAGGTCGGCGAGGGCGGGCACGCCCATCACGGTCTTCTTGAGCTTGCGCTCGGCGACGGCGCCCGGGCGCCAGTCGGCGACGGCCGCGACGCCGATGAAGAGGTCGCATGGTCCGCCGTCGAGCTCCTCCTGCACGGCCGCGTCCATCTCGCGCGCGGAGACGACGTCGATGCGGCGCACGTTCACGGGGGCGGAGAGCGAGACGGGGCCGGCGACCAAGGTCACCTCGGCGCCGGCGTCGCGCGCGGCGCGCGCGAGGGCGAAGCCCTGGCGGCCGCTCGAGCGGTTCGTGATGCCGCGCACCGGGTCGATCGCCTCGTAGGTGGGGCCGGCCGTGATGAGGACGCGTCTGCCCGCGAGCACCTTCGGCGCGAAGAAGCCCTCGATGAATTCGGCGACTTCCCGGGGCTCCATCATGCGCCCGGGCCCCTTGTCGCCGCAGGCCTGTAGCCCCGGCACGGGGCCGAGGAAGACAGCGCCGTCAAGGCGCAGCGCCTCGACGTTGCGCGCGGCCGCGGGCGCCTTCCACATCGCCTCGTTCATCGCCGGCACGAAGATCACGGGCGAGCGGCGCGCCGCAAGGAGCGTGCTCGCCAGGTTGTCGGCGATGCCGTGGGCGGCCTTGGCGATGATGTTCGCGGTCGCGGGCATCACGAGGATCAGGTCCGAGGTGCGCGCGAGGTCGATGTGGGGCATGGGGCCGCCGGGGTGCTTCCTCCACTCCGTCGTGAGGGCCGGGCGCCCGGTGAGGGCTTCGAACGTGAGGGGAGTGACGAACTCCGCGGCGTGCTCGGTGAGGACGGCCGTTACTTCAGCGCCCGACTTCATCAGAAGACGCGCCGCTTCGCAGCTCTTGAAGGCGGCGATGCCGCCCGTGACGATGAGGGTGATGCGTTTTCCTTGAAGCATGGCGCGCGTGGGTGTTCCGCAAGCGTG
Source organism: Sutterella sp. (assembly GCF_052272535.1). NCBI lineage: Bacteria > Pseudomonadati > Pseudomonadota > Betaproteobacteria > Burkholderiales > Sutterellaceae > Sutterella > Sutterella sp. The sequence continues at coordinate 1,816 of NZ_DAVZJY010000319.1, forward strand.
GACGGGGGGAGCCCGTGCACGCGGGGTGGATGTTGAAGGGATTGGCCGGACAACATTCTGCCCTGAATGGCGCCCGGGCGCTCTCCGTGATTCTCTTCAGAGAGAGGGTGGGCGCCGGGCGCGCGTGCGGAGAAAGAAGACGCCCGCCGCAGTCCTTGAGACCACGACGGGCGTTGTTGGTGGGGTTCGGGCTCCGGAGGGGGACGTCAGCTTCTTGACCAAAAGATAGGCCTCGCGCAAGCCCCGTCCTTCAGGGCGAGGTTAGCGAG
>NZ_DAVZJY010000320.1:0-2052 GCF_052272535.1 Sutterella sp.
ACGGAAGCGGCCGCGAAGCGCCTCGCCGCCCGGGCGGCCGCCTGCCTCTCACCCGCGTCACCGCGGCTCCTCGGGTTCACGAACGACCCCTTCTGCACGTTCGACCATTGGCTCCTTGAACGCCTCGCCGCGCTCCCCTGGACGAAGACCACCGCGGAAGGCCGCGACTGGGTGGCGGTGAAGCGCCCGGATCCGGGTGAGCGCACGCTCCTCCTTCTCTTTTCGGCCGATGAAAAGACGGTTGCTGCGGGCGAAGCGGGCCTCGCCCGATCGCTCGCGGCAGCGAAGGCCGCCGCCGCGGAGGCGGCACCGGGCGTCGATGCCCTCGCCGCGGGCGTGCCGCTCTTCACCGACGCGATCGCCTCGCGCGCCGAGCGCGAGGTGGCCTTCATCGGCATCGTCTCCACGGTCGGGGTGCTCGTCGTCGCGTGGCTTCTCTTCGGGCGGTTCGCGACTGTGGCCGCCATGAGCGTCACCGTGGCGGCGGGCTTTCTGATGGCGCTCGCACTCACCTTCGCGCTCTTCGGAACGCTCTCTCTCGTCACCTTCATCTTCGGCGCGACGCTGATCGGCGTCTCGGTGGACTACTCCTCACACTGGATGGCCTTGAAGCGCCCCGGGGAGTCGCCCTGGGAGCGGCGCCGGCGGCTCCTGACGCCGCTCCTCCTCGCGGCCGGCTCCTCGGCCGCGGCCTATGCGGCGCTGCTCCTCACGCCCCTTCCGGGCCTCAGACAGATGGCGGTGCTCGCCGCCGCGGGGCTCCTCGGGGCCCTCTTCACCGTCCTCGCGCTCCTGCCTTTCTGCGAGCGCCTGGCGCCCAAGCGCACCACGCGCCTCATGGCGAAGCTCGAAACGGCGCTCCCCCGCATCCCGCACCTCGACTCCGCCGCACTCCGGCGGCCGGCGATCCTCGGCGCGCTCGCGCTCTTTGCGGCGCTCCTCATCTTCGGCCTCACGCGGCTCGAGTTCGCCTCGGGCATCCGGGACCTCCAGGGGGCTCCGGCCTCCCTCATCGCCGAGCAGCGGCAGGTCGCCGAAACGATCCGCATGCCCTCGCCCGCCCAGGCCTTCGTGATCGAGGGAGCGACAATCGACGAGGCGCTCGAAAAGGAGGTGCACCTCAGAGCGCGCCTCGCCGCCGACCCGGCGCTGCGGCACGTGACTCCGGCGGGGCTCTCCGAGTGGCTCCCGCCCGCTCTCAGGCAGAACGCCGACCGTGCGCTCGTGAGAAAAGCCCTCGATCTCGCCGAACCGACCCTCGAAGCCCTTCTCGGCGCCCGCCCCGCGGGGCCCGGCGGCCGGGCGCTCACGGAGGCCGACGTGGCGGCGACGCCCTTGAAGAGGCTCCTGTCGCAGTACGTGCTCACTGACGGAAGTTCAGCTTCCAATGGGGAAAAGAGCGGCGCGGCGCTCCTGCTCACGCTCGCCGGCGTGGCGCCAGGCGACCTCGGTCGGCTCGCGAGCGCCGCCGCGGACCTCGAGCTCCCGGGCGTGCATTTCGTCGACATCACGCGCGGGATGGGAGACGGCCTCTCGCTCTACCGCGACCGCGTGCTCGTCCTTCTTGCGCTCGGGCTCGCCGCCCTCTGGGCGGTTCTTGTGCTCCGCTTCCGGGGCGCGGCCTGGCGGGCGGTGGCGCCCACCGTCATCGGCATTCTCACGGCGGCGGCCGTCCTCGGCGCCTTCGGCATCCCCTTCACGCTCTTCGCCGCCCTCGCGATGGTGCTCCTCACGGGGCTCGGCGTCGACTACGGGATCTTCCTCACGGGGAACCCCAACGACGGCCGCACGGGCGCGGCGACCCTCTTCTCGGGGGTGACGACGATGCTCTCCTTCGGGCTCCTCGCCTTCTCCTCCACCCCGGCGCTCTCGGTCTTCGGGCTCACGGTGCTCACGGGCCAGGCGGCAATCTGGGCGGCCACACCCCTCCTGCGCCCGAAGCGGAGCCCCTTTGCCGGGCCCGCCGCGGAGCCTCCGGCCGAAAACTAAGCAACCCGATCACTGAAGTGACGGGGTTTTGATCCATTCTGACCAGGGCTTTTCCGGGCAGCA
>NZ_DAVZJY010000321.1:0-2047 GCF_052272535.1 Sutterella sp.
TGTCGCGCCTCTCCTTGAAGGGCACGCCCGTGCGGTCGGAGTCATTGCGGCCCGCGCGCTCCTCGCGGCGCGGACGGCGGGCGGCCTCGGCCTCCTCCTTCTCCATGCGCTCGCGCCAGCGGATGCGCGCGGCGGCCTTCTCCGCCTTCACCTCCGCGGCCTTCTCGGCGGCCTCCTCGGGCGTGACGGAGCGGTCGATGCGGTCGAGTTCGGCGATCCAGCGCTTCACGTCGACGGGTTCGAGCTCCTTCATCTTGCCGCGCAGGAGCCCCGGCGGGAGCTCCACGGCGCCGTAGCGCACGCGGATGAGGCGCGAGACGGTGAGGTTCACCGCCTCGAAGAGGCGCCTCACCTCGCGGTTGCGGCCTTCGCGGATCGTCACCGTGTACCAGTGGTTGAGGCCGCGCCCGCCCTCGTCCTCGAGCGTTTCAAATTTCGCCGGACCGTCCTCGAGTTCGACCCCATCGAGCAGCTGTTGCTCGGCCTCGGGGGTGAGTTCGCCCGCAGTGCGCACGGCGTACTCACGCTCCATCTCGTAGCGCGGGTGCATCAGGCGGTTGGCGAGCGCCCCGGAGGTCGTGAAGATGAGGAGTCCCTCGGTGTTGAAGTCGAGGCGCCCCACGGCGATCCAGCGCCCGCCCGGCACGCGCGGCAGGTGCGCGAAGACGCTCGGACGCCCCTCGGGGTCGTCGCGCGAGACGATCTCGCCCGCGGGCTTGTGGTAGATGAGCACGCGCGGCGCGTCGCCCGGCTGCGGGGCGGCGCGGCGCACGGCGCGCCCTTCGACGCGGATCACGTCCTCGGGGCCCACGCGGTCGCCCAACTTGGCGGGGAGCCCATTCACCGTCACGACGCCCGACTCGATGAGGCGCTCCATTTCGCGCCGCGACCCCCAGCCCGCGTCGGCGAGGGCCTTCTGGAGCTTCTCGGTCGCAATGCCGGCGAGGGCGGCGGCGGCCGCGGCCGCCTCAGCCGTCTGCGGGCGGTCGGCCTCCCGGTCCGGGCGTTTCACCGGACGGGGCTTCTTCATCGGCGCCCTGAAGGGCGTGCGCTTCTTTTCGGCCGTCTGCGGACGGCCCCGGTTGTTCTTCGTCAAAATTCAGTTCCTCCTGCAGCTGCATCGAGCCGATTCCGGGCGATTCCTGCGCTTGCGGATTTTCGTCGCCCAAGGCGAACTCCTCCGGCGCGGTTGCGGCAAGATTGGGGAGCTCCGCCAGGCTCCGGATCCCAAGATCCGTCAAAAAGGTCTTCGTCGTGCCCAAGAGCGCCGGGCGACCCGGCGTCTCGCGCCATCCCACCGTCTCGATCCACCCGCGGTCCTCGAACTGCCGGATGATCGCCGGGTTGACCCCGACGCCGCGGATCTCCTCGATGTCGCCGCGGGTCACGGGCTGCCGGTAGGCGATGATGGCGAGCGTCTCCATCGCAGCGCGCGAATAGCGCGCGGGGCGCTCCTCGGCGAGCCGCGAGAGCCACGTCATGGCTCCGGGGGCCGTACGGAAGCGCCAGCCGCCGTCCGCGGTCTCCTCGAGCCGCATCGCGCGGTCCTCCCACGAGCGCGCAAGCGCCTCGAGTTCGGTGCGGATCTGCTTCGCGGTGGGCTCGTCCTTGAAGAGCCGCCGCATCTCGCGGATCGTGAGGGGGCGGCCCGCGGTGAGGAGCGCGGCCTCGAGAATCGTCTGCGGCGTGAATTCAGCCATGGTCGGGGCCCTGCGGTGAAGGCGCTGCGGCGCCCCGTGGGGCGCCGACGACGTCTGACGTCCGCCATTCTAAGAAGAATGCCGAACGATCAGGCAAAAAAAAGCCCGAACCGTTCGGTCCGGGACGTTTTTCTTCTCCTGGAGGCAACTGGCGGAAGGGGTGGGATTTGAACCCACGATACGGTATAACCGTATACCGGATTTCGAGTCCGGCGCATTCGACCTCTCTGCCACCCTTCCGTGTCCAAGAGAGGAGTCGAATATTACAGAGCCCGGGAGAAAAAAGCAAGAGGCCGGACGAAAAAATCCGGCGCCGGAGATGACGAAGCGCCGGGACCGTCCGCAGA
>NZ_DAVZJY010000322.1:0-2025 GCF_052272535.1 Sutterella sp.
GGATGCGGAATGAAAGCGCAAGACACACCCGCGGCCGGCGCTCTCCGGAGGAGAGGACCGGCCGCGGGCGCGGGAGGATGAGGTGAGGTTGAGGTGAAGCGGCCCGGGCGCTCCTCAGGCGTCGGGGCCGCCTCGGGCGTCAGGCGACGGTGCCCGTGCCGAAGGCCTCCGTGTGGATGCGCGGAGCGATGACGCCGATCTGCTTCAGACCCGCGGCGATCTCCTTCATGAAGTCGATCGGGCCGCAGAGGTAGAAGTCCGCGTCCGGATCCTGGCAGAAGCTGCGGATGCGGTCGACGGTGATGCGGCCGACGGCGTCGTAGTCCTCGCCGAGGTGGTCGTCTTCACCGGGCTCCGTGAAGAAGACCCCCTTGGCGGCGTTGGGCATGCCCTTCACCGCGGCGTCCACCTCCTTCTTGAGCGGGTAGTGGGCGAGGTTCTGGGTCGAGTAGAGGAAGTGCACGCGACGCAGCGGGTTCTTGACCGCGAGCTCCTCGAGCATCGGCACCATCGGCGTGATGCCGATGCCGGCGGCGATGAGGACGACGGGCGACTCGGCCTTGAGTTCGTCGATCACGAAGCTGCCGGTCGGGGCGGAGAACTCCACGACGTCGCCCACGTGGACGTGCGTGTGGAGGTGGTTCGAGACGAGGCCGTCGGGGGCGCCCGCGCGGCCGTGGATCGCCTTCACCGTGATGCGCAGGACGCCTTCACCCGGAGGGCAGGAGAGCGTGTACTGGCGCGGCTGCGTGAGGTCGAGCGCCTTGGAGTGGATGCGCACGGTCGCGTACTGGCCGGCCTTGTAGGTGGGGATGGCGCCGCCGTCGGTCGGACGGAAGTAGAAGGAGTCGACGTTCTCGCACTCCTTCACGCGGTTGACGCAGACGAAGGGGCGCCAGCCGGACCACCCGCCCTCGGCCGTGGTCTGCTCGTTATAGATCGACTGTTCGGCGGCGATGAGGATGTCGGCGAGCTGCTTGTAGGCGACAGCCCAGGCGTCGACGAGCTCGGGCGTCGCGGCCTCGCCCAAGACCTCCTTGATCGAGGCGAGGAGGTGGCGGCCGACGATCGCGTACTGCTCGGGGCGGATGCCGAGCGAGCAGTGGCGTTCGGCGATCTGGCGCACCGCGCCGCCGAGGCGCTCAAGGTGATCGATGTTGGCCGCGTAGGCGAGCACCGCCGCGGCGAGCGCCTGCTGCTGCGCGCCGTGAACCTGGTGCGCATGGTTGAAGACGTGGCGCAACTCGGGGTTCCCGGTGAGCATGCGCTTGTAGAAGTGCTTCGTGAGGTCCACGCCGTGGGCCTGAAGCACCGGAACGGTCGCCTTGATGAGTTCGATCTGAGCGGGGGTGAGCATTGTTCGTCTCCTTTTTTTTGCCTTCGATGGGGCGGGGCGGTCGAGCCGCCCAGGGGGCTGCTCGATCTGCCTTCTCTATGAACTCCATCTTAGCAATAAAGATGCATTTTAGGTGCAGCTTTTAAGAACTACTTACAAGTGGGCAATAATGTGGCCCGGATCTTGGACGAAATAACTAAATGTCTCCGACATCGGAACTGTGAGTTGCACTTCTTGTTTTGCAATGAGGCCTAACCCTTAGGACGGGTTCCAAGAGTCTCATTCAAACATCGAAATCGTCCGGAATTCCCTGAAAACATGGGGAATGTGCACTGTTGCAATTTGTTACATATAAGCGGCTGCAAAAGAGCGACGCAGGCGGCCAACGCTGAAATCTTTGGCTACAATTCCAGTATTCGTTCACATTCTTCGACCAGTCTTCAATTGGTTGTTTGAAAAATGCGAACGAACACCGCATCCGCAGGGCGTCTGCACTCATTCCCGGTGCAGACCTTTCCCGAAGCGGAAGCGTTCACGACCTGTTGATGGTCGTGAGGCGCCGCGCGTCCACCGGCTGGTCCCCGGCGGGCGCCCCGCGGCAGACATCCCGCCGGACGTCTGCCGGAGGCGGGCCAAACGGCGTGGTCGGTGCGTTTTTCGGCCGGCGTCTCCTCCTCCGGAAGGCGCTG
>NZ_DAVZJY010000323.1:0-1982 GCF_052272535.1 Sutterella sp.
AAGCCCTGGTCAGAATGGGTCAAAACCCCGTCACTTCAGTGATCGGGTTGCTTAGGCGAGCCCGAGCCAGTGCCAGTAGGTCGAGGTGAGGAGGAGGATCAGGGCGTAGCCCGCGAACGTGAGGACGATGCCGGTGAAGGCGAAGGTCTTCACGTCGAACGCTCCGGTCGAGTAGGCGATCATGTTCTGCGGGGCGTTCACCGGGAGGATGAAGCCGAAGCTGATCACGTACTGGAGGATCATCGTCATGCCGAGGATGTTGACGTTCGGGTCCGAGAGTTCGCCCAGGACCGCGATGATGATCGGGATGATCGCCGAGGCGAGGCCCGCGGCGGACGCGAACCCGAGGTGCACGATGATGAGGAAGGCCGCCATCACGGCGATGACGACGAGGGGCGTCGAGCCCGCGAGCCCGAAGCCGTGGACGATGCAGTTGGCGAGCCACTGCGCGGCCTTGGTCGAGAGCAGCGCGGAGCCCAGGGAGATGCCGACGCCGAAGACGAGCACCGTGCCCCAGTTGATGGTGTTCACCGTGCTCTTCCAGTCCATCACGCCCACGCGCGGCAGCATCAGGAAGGCGATCGCGCAGACGGTGGTGGTCGTGGTGTCGAAGGGATGGAGCTTCTTCTCGGTCACCCAGAGGAAGAGGAGCACGAGCGAGACGGCGGTGAGCTTCCATTCATTGGCGGTCATGGGGCCGAGGGCGGCGAGCTGACGGCGCACGGCCGCTTCGCCCCCCTTGAAGGGCTCGACGCGGCGCCCGAGGAGGCGCGTGACGACGAAGTAGAGGATCACCGACATCATCGCGGCGAAGGGCGCGGCGGCGATGAACCAGTCGAGCCAGGAGATCTCCTGACCGGTGATGTCGCGGATGAAGTTGACCGCCACCATGTTCTGCGCCGCAGCCGTCTTGATGCCGACGTTCCAGACGCTGTCCACCTGCGCGACGGTGATCATCAGGAGCGCCCCGAAGGTCGAGCGGATCTGCAGTCCGAAGGCGCGGATCATGCCGATCACGATCGGCACGAGGCAGGCGACGCGGGCGGTGGTCGAAGGCACGAAGAAGGAGAGGATGAAGCCGCAGAGGATGATGCCGATCACGACGCGGTTGGGCGTGGCGCCGATTTTGGAGAGCGTGAAGAGCGCGATGCGCTTGTCGAGCCCTGTGCGCATCATCGCCGAGGCGAGAAAGAGCGCGGCGCCCACGAGGCAGAAGGCGGGTGAGGAGAAGCCCGTGAGCGCGGTCTTCATGCCGGCCGTCGTGCCGATGATCCCGGAGCCGTCCACCTTGGGGGAGAGCCCCACCAGGACGGCGATCAGGGCCATGATGAGGCCCGCCGAAACCGGGAACGACACGGCGGTGGTGGACCAGGTGATCACGGCGAAGACCATGATGCCGATCATGCGCTGTCCGGCCGTGGTGAGGCCCTGCTGCTCAGGAGCGAGGCAGATGAGGGCGAGCGCGAGGAAGGCGAAGACGAGCCCGTAGCGCTTGAAGAACCCCGGCTGCGGCGTCGTCTCCGCAGCGGGAGCGGGGGCCGCATTGGCGGGCGGTGATGTGGGGGCGGCGTGAGCGGTGAGGTCGGCTGACATTTGGAAATCTTCCTTCTTTCTGACGCCGGACGGCCCCGAGGGGGCGGACCGTCTGCGGCGGGTGGCGGGCGCAATGCGTTGGCTCCGCCTGAAACCATTGAAGAAGCGAACCGCGTGCCAAAGACGCGTTTTGGAAAGCCCGCTCCCCCCGAGCGTCCGCAAAAGCGCCTCACCTTGACGCGAAGCCGAACCGCATGCGCAGATCTCCCTAGAGCGGCGCGGAAGGTGAGGGCGCCGAAGCACCGCTCAAGCGCGCAATTCCGTCGAAGCACGGTGCACTGGAGCCCTGAATGCACGGAAATGGCGCGTGTGCACCGCCCTCTCTTGGCGCATCTGACCAAAAGATAGGCCTCGCGCAAGCCCCGTCCTTCAGGGCGAGGTTAGCGAGG
>NZ_DAVZJY010000324.1:0-1971 GCF_052272535.1 Sutterella sp.
CCGCCGCTCCGGCGGCGTCCGCGCGCCCGACGGCGCGGGCGCTTCCCGACGCGCTCGAGCGCGCCGCACGGCGCTTCGGCGTCGACCCCGCGCACGTCGTCGTCTCGGTGGTGCCCCTCGACGCCCCCGCGGCGCCGGTGCTTTCCTGGCGCGACGCCGTTCCCAAAGAGCCCGCCTCGACGGCGAAGCTCGTGACGACGCTCGCCGGCCTCGAGGTGCTCGGCGCCCACTGGCGCTGGCGCACGGACTTCTACTCGCGCGTGAAGCCCGACGCCCGGGGCGTCCTCAAGGGGGCGCTCTACGTCCGCGGCAGCGGCGACCCGACCTTCGTGGTCGAGGCCTTCGAGCTCGAGCTCGAGCGCCTCGCGCAGCTGGGCGTGAAGCGCATCGACGGCGACGTCGTCCTCGACCGCTCGGCCTTCACGATTCCGGCCGCGGACCCCGGCGCCTTCGACGGGCGCGCGACGCGCCCCTACAACCTGCCGCCCGACCCGGTGCTCGTCAACTACCGCAACCTCTCCTTCGAGATGGTTCCGGCCCCGGAGGCGGGCGTCGCGCGCGTGGTCGCGGTCCCGAAGCTCGCGGGGGTTGCGTACCCGAAGACCATCCGTCTCGGGCGCGGCCCCTGCGGGGACTGGAAGACCGCGATCGGCTTCAAGCTCCTCGAAGGCAAGGACGGCGGCAGAAAGGCGGTCTTCACGGGAAGACTCCCGGCCGCCTGCGGCCCGAAGACCTTCAACACGATCGCGATGGGGGCCGACGAATACTTCGAGCGTCTCTTTCGCGCCTACTGGGAGCGCGACGGGCGCACCTGGCGCGGCCGCGTGAAGACCGGCCCCGTCCCGGTGGACGCCGAGCGCCTTGCGAGCCACTTCTCGCGCACGCTCGCCGAAACCACCGCCCTCACGAACAAGTGGTCGAACAACACCATGGCGCGCACGATCCTCCTCACGCTCGGCGTGAAGCGTGTGCACGAGGCCTGGGAGGAGGCGCGTGAGAAGGCGGCTTCGAAGACCGCCCGAAAGGCGGAGAAGAAGGGGCTCGAATTTCCGCCCGCGGCGACGATCGAGGACGGCCGCGCGGCGCTCGCCGACTGGCTCGTCTCGCGCGGGCTCCCCGTGGAGGAGCTCAAGATCGACAACGGCTCGGGGCTCTCGCGCGACGCGCGCGTCACGGGCCGGGCGATGACGAAGCTCCTCGTCGCCGGTTGGCAGGGCCCCTACATGCCCGAATACCTCGCCTCGCTCCCGATCACGGGGCGCGACGGCACGATGGCGCGCCGCAAGGTGGCCGAGGAGCGCGGGCGCATCAAGACGGGGTATCTCGCCGACGTGAGGAGCATCGGCGGCTACGTTCAGGCCGCGTCGGGGAGGCGCTACGCGGTCTATGCGGGCGTTGACGGCGAGCGGAGCGTCCCGGGCGGGATCGCCTTCCTCAACGCCCTGATCGACTGGGTGTACGCGCTCGAATAAGGCGGCGCGGGAGCGCGAAGCCGGAAGGACGAAGGGCGGCCGGGAGCACTTCTCCTGCCGCCCGTTCTGCGTTCAGGAGGGGCACATTTCGCGCTAGTTGTCAATGGGAATGCTTGAGACAGCAATAGATCTAGCCGTCCATTTTTGCAATGGAAGCTATGCAACACCCGTAGGTAATCGGGTTTCTCACAGTCCCTTCGTGTAGGTTCTTGGCGCAGAGGAGAAGTCAGGCAACGGCGGTATCCTGGAAGTCGGGTAATGGTGGCATAAAACGCCGTTCCCTGACTAATGCAATCTCGATTTACTTGAAAAATAGAGATTTTTTGAGGGCTTCGTGCATACATGTGGGTAGGCGTCGCCACGATGTGGGGCTGAACCCCCTGATGCAGAAGGAATTTGCGCATCCTATGCCCTGCGGGCGAATCCTGCAACGTTGATTTCTCCGAGCTTATCCACCCCTCGAATTCGGATTACGTCGTTGCGCGGTAGTCCGAGGCTG
>NZ_DAVZJY010000325.1:0-1946 GCF_052272535.1 Sutterella sp.
CTCCCGGGGCCGGGCAGGCCCCGGGAGCGGCGCAGAAAGCAAGGGCCGCCCTGCGCACTTTGAGCTCGGGCAGCCCTTCATTGATTCTTTTCACCGCAAAAGGCTACCAAAAATCATCCCGCCCGGGGCGGCCCCTCCGGGAGACGGACGCCCCAGGCGTGCACCGCGTCACTTGTCCACAGGCCGGGGCGCTTCGGGCTTGCGGTCATCCACAGGGTTGTCCACAGTCTTTGGAGCGGCGCGGTCCGCGCCGTCATGGGACGCGTTCGGAGCGGACGGGATCTGAGCGGGGGCCTTGGGCGCCGCCTTGGGGACAACTTCCTCTTGCGCGGCGGGCTTCGCCTTTCCCGGGCGTTCGCCCAATTCAAAGGCGAAGACCTTGTCCACGCGTCGGCCGTCCATGTCCACAATCTCAAAGCGCCAGCCGCCCCATTCGACGAGGTCGCCCTCGCGCGGCAGGCGCCCCAAGAGAAGCATCAGCATGCCCGCGAGGGTGCTGTAGCGGCCCTCCTCCTCTTCGGGGACGCGCTTCAGGTTGAGGACGTCCTTCAATTCCGGCACCGGGATGATGCCGTCGAGGCGCCAGGAGCCGTCCTCGCGCCGGCTCGCCCAGCTGTCGCCGGGCTTCTCGGGCTTGAATTCGCCCGCGATCGCCTCGAGGACGTCGCGGGGCGTAACGAGCCCCATCACCTCGCCGTATTCGTCCACGACGAGGGCGAGCGGAACGTCGGTCTTGCGGAAGTGCTCGAGGAGCTCCATGCCGGTGAGGGATTCGGGCACGTAGTTGACGGGCGAGAGGTGGCTCGAGAAGTCCGGGCGCCCCGTCTCGAGGATCTGCTGCAGGAGCGTGCGCGTCGAACACACGCCCTTCACGTTGTCGAGGCTCCCCTCGCAGACGGGCAGGCGCGAGCGGCGCGAAGTGCGGATGCGCTCGATGTTCTCCTCGACGGGATCCTCAACGTTGATCCAGCTGATGTCCGCACGCGGCGTCATGAGGGAGGCGACCTGACGGTCGTCGAGGCGGAAGACGTTGCGCACCATGTCGCGCTCAGCCGTCTCGATCACGCCCGACTCCTGACCCTCCTCGATCATCGCGTGGATCTCCTCCTCGGTGACCGAGGCGCCCTCCTTCTCCTCAATGCCGAGGCGCTTGAGCAGCCACCGGGTCGAAATCGAAAGGAGCTGCACGAAGGGGGCGGCGACCACCGAGAGGAAGTGGATCGGGGGCGCGATGCGGCAGGCGATCCGCTCGGGCGACATCTGCCCGATGCGCTTCGGGACGAGCTCGCCCAAGACGATCGAGAAGTAGGTGATGAGCACCACGACGATCACGACGCCGATCCCCTTGGCGGTCTCGGGATTGACGCCGAGGCTGATCAGGCCCGCGGCCACCGGCTGCGCGAGGGCGGATTCGCCCACGATGCCCGAGAGAATGCCGATCGAGGTGATGCCCACCTGAATCGTCGAGAGCGCGCGCGTCGGATCGGCGTTGAGCTCCTGCGCGCGCTGCGCGCCCGTGGTCTTTTCGTCAAGAAGCTTCTGCAGGCGTGCGCGGCGGCTCGTAACGACGGAGATCTCGCTCATGGCGAAGACGCCGTTCAAAAGAATAAGGACGAGCAGAAGCAGTATGTCCAGTGAACTCGACATGGTGGTGTGCCCCGTGGGGGTGACGTGTTGAGGGAGAAGTGAAGAGGATTGGAAGAGGCCGAGATCGCGCCGTCAGTCGAATTCGCACGGCATGCGCATCGGATCGGCGCCGTCGATGAGGGCGATGAGGCCCTGGAGCGCGGTGAGCGCCGCGGCGAGGCGCACTTCGCGGCGGCCTCCCGGCGCATGGATCGTGCGCACGGAGGTGACGACGGCCCCTTCGGGCGTGCGCTCGGCCCAGCCGATCGCGACGGTGCCGACGGGCGTGGCGGCCGTCCCGCCGGAGGGGCCGGCGACGC
>NZ_DAVZJY010000326.1:0-1933 GCF_052272535.1 Sutterella sp.
GGCGGTGCCGAGCGCACCGGCGGCGAGGAAGCCGCGGCGCGAAAGGGAAGTGTTCTTGAGACGGTTCATATCATTACCTCTTCAAGTGGGGTAGAACCCTCTTCTGGGGCCCTCAAACAATTGAGAGGAATTCTCAGGCAGTGGGGTCCGCCCGGGAGCGCTTGTGTTTGTTAAGAAGCCGACAACTTTCTGATTCGCGTCAGGTGGCAACTCTTTTGGATATTCCAAAAATGAATGGCGATACCTATCAGGTGGTATGCATGCAAAGGAGGCGATGGATTCACGACGCGGTGATCTCCTCTATACGCAGCTCACGACGCATGCCACGGAACCGTCCTGACTGTTCGAGACGGAGGCGTGACGCTCCCGCGCTTTCTGGAGAAGGGTTCGTCAACGCGATTCAGGAAGACTGCGTCCCACGATGCGTTCTGCGCTGATTTCGTCGCCTTCCGTGCGGAGCGGCATGCTTGTCCGCGCTGAAAAGGAAGGAGCGCTCTGAACTGCCGCAGGCGGCGCGGCTCGAATCGACAGAGGCCGGAGTGATGCGGCCCGAATGGATGCGCGAACTCGAAAGGCGCTCAATGGACGGGAAAATAACGCCTGAGGAGTTGCTTGCGGAAGGTAGGACTAGGAAAATGGGGTAAAGCGGCCGTACGAACGGCCAATAAAGAGACAGTGAAGGAAATGCCCATGACCGATGCCGGAAGCCCCTGCCGAAGCGACATCGGTCGGGGCTTTTCTGAAGGCATTTCTATTTTGTCGAGCGATTATAGGTTGAATGAAGGTTGATAGGGCGGAGCTTTGTGCGCTTTGACTTTGTTGAGCTCATACGAAGAAGACAACATTCCGTCCTTTAGGATTTGCTTGATCGTCAGTTCACAGTTAAGCATGTCGCCTGTGCCAAAAGTGGCTTCATGCCTCAAGACGCGAGAAATGAAGTCTTGATCTAAAACGGTAACCATGATGGATTGTCCGTTGTACAGGACGCGCCATTTCCGACCTTGTTTGAAATAGGGCGATTCAACCTGAACCCAGACGCTCACATGATTTTCCGTAAGTAATTGTTCGTCTGGTTCTTTAATGAAATCGGCAACCTCTTCGGAGGTGATGTTAAAAGCTGACTTTTTGTCAGAGAGCTGTATTGAAGTAATTCCTTCATTCTTGAGAGGGCTGACAAACTCCGAGCAGTCACGCTTGACGGATGCATCCTGGAAAACGACATAAGTCGTATTGTTCACGATGATGAATTCGTTGTCGACGTAGATGGCCTTCTGTTCTTTGTCGGGCACCGGCTCTACCTTTGTCATCTCTCTGCCCTTGAGCCACTTTTTCAAAGCAAAGAGCTCCAAGAGGCAGGAGGAGATGGCTATGCCATTGCTCATCGCACTTGCGGATTTTCCGCTGAGAATATCTACGACAGTGTCGAAAATGGATGAGTCGAGAACAAGTTCCACCCCGAAGCTACCTTTTTTAAAGGTCGTTACCGACAAGGAGACCTTGGACTTGTCTGCAAATATTATTTCATTTGCCGTTTCGGCAATGCGGTTGAGGGCCGTAAGCGACTGAGCCAACGTCTGCACAGGGATTCTGTGCTTGTCCAATGCCGGTCCGTCGTAAACCAACAACATCGGCGTGGAGCTCTTCATATCGTCCTGCTTGGTAGAGTTCATTGCGTTTATTTTGGTTTTTACACCCCTGCCATTTTAAATCCTCGAGGGGATTGAGGGGTTGTGGTCTGATCAATTCCCTTGGGTTTCGGCTTGACATCCTCTCCGCCCTGAAGGATAGAGATTCCTTACTGAGTCTTCAAGCTTTTTAGGCGCTTGAAGATCTCTTCGGATAGGGCGATGTGCGGTCCGGCGGTGGCTCTCAGGCGCGGCGGATCGAGGCGGCCAGCCCCGGGGCCCCGGCGTTCCCGGGGTGGGCGTCCTCG
>NZ_DAVZJY010000327.1:0-1904 GCF_052272535.1 Sutterella sp.
TCGCGGGGTGCGCGGCGGGCCGGACGTCCGGGCGCGGGAGGGCTCCGCCGGGGGAACGGGAGAAGAGCGTCTCTCTTCGTGCGGTCGGTTACAGAGAAACGGTTTGTTGCATAATGCAGGCTTTTGGGGGCGGGCCCTCCCGCGGACGCGCCGGCTCCCGCCCCGAAAACCCCTTTTTAGAAGAATCCGGACGGGAGGCTCCTCCTCGAAGCCCCTCCGCCCGCCAACGCAAAGAAGAAGAAACCCATGGAACCCTACGCCGCCGGATGGCTGTCCATTGTTCCGCCGATCATCGCGATCGCGCTTGCACTCCTCACGAAGGAGGTGCTCTCGTCGCTCCTGATCGGCATCCTCGCGGGCACGCTCATCTACACGATCGGTACCGACGGCAACGTCATCATGGGGACGCTGCAGACCACCTTCACCCTGATGGGCAACAAGGTGGACTTCAACATCCTCATCTTCACCTCGCTCCTCGGGGCGCTCGTCTACGTGGTCGCCATGTCGGGCGGCACGAAGGCCTACGGCACCTGGGCGGTCGAGCGCGTGAAGAGCCGCCGCGCGACGCTCACGTCCACGACGGGCCTCGGCATCCTCATCTTCATCGACGACTACTTCAACTGCCTCTCGGTCGGCACCGTGATGCGCCCGCTCTGCGACCGCTACCAGGTCTCGCGCGCGAAGCTCGCCTACATCATCGACTCGACCGCGGCTCCGATCTGCATCATCGCCCCCGTCTCCTCCTGGGCCGCGGCCGTGGGGTCCTCTCTCAAGGGCAACGGCGTCTTCGAATCCGACATGGCCGCCTTCATCGCCTCGATCCCATGGAACTTCTACGCGCTCCTCTCGATCTTCATGGTGGTCTTCATCATCTGGACGGGACTTGACTTCGGTCCGATGCGCCGCTGCGAAGAGCGCGCCCTCGCGGGCGACGTGGGCGGCATCCGCGGCGGCGGGGCCGAACCTCCGAAGTCCAATCCCAACGGCACCGTGGCCGACATGCTCGTTCCGATTGCGGCGCTCATCGTCCTCGCCGTGCTCGCCCTCATGTACTCGGGCGGCTACTGGGGCGACGATCCGGCCTACCACAGCTTCCAGAGCTCGATCGGCAATTCGTCGGCCGCCTCGGCCCTCGTGTGGGCGGCCTTCGGCGCCGTGCTCGTCGCCTTCGTGCTCTACGTGCCGCGCAGGCTCGTGCCCTTCACCGACTTCATGCAGGGGCTCGTCGAAGGCATGAAGCTCATGCTGCCGGCGAACATCATCCTGATCCTCGCGTGGACGCTCTCGGGTGTCTGCCGCGACCTCATCAGTACGCCGCAGTTCGTCGAGTCGCTCGTGACGAGCACGGGCGCGGACTTCTCACTCTTCCTCCCCGCGATCGTCTTCGTGATCGCCGCCTTCCTCGCCTTCTCGACGGGAACGGCCTGGGGCACCTTCGGCATCCTCATTCCGATCGTGGTCCCGGTGGTGCAGGGCGTGGACCCGTCCCTCACGACCGTCGTCCTCTCGGCGACGCTCGCGGGCTCGGTCTTCGGCGACCACTGCTCGCCCATCTCCGACACGACGATCCTCTCTTCGGCGGGCGCCGGGTGCAACCACATCGAGCACGTCTCGACGCAGCTTCCTTACGCGCTCCTCGTCGCGGGCTGCTCGGCCGTGGGGTACCTCGTGGCCGGCCTCTCGGGCGGCAACCTCTGGCTCTCGCTCGGCACGGCGACGGCGCTCCTCATCGTCGCGACAGTGACGCTCCACGCCTGGAAGGGCGGGAGCGCAAGGGCGGCGGCAGTCTGACGCCACTCTCCAGAGCGTCCACCTCTTCGTCCGACGGGCGCTGTGACGCCGCCCCGCCCGCCGGACGACCCCTCGAAGCGCGCGCCCCGAAAGGATTCCTCCGGAATCCGCGG
>NZ_DAVZJY010000328.1:0-1869 GCF_052272535.1 Sutterella sp.
TAAAAGAATCCCAAAGTACGGTACTACTGAAGCTTCCTGGGTCTACCGCGAGGACGCTTAGGCCCCACAAATTCCGGGCGGACTCGAGGTCTTCCCGGTTTGCGCGGGATGACGACGCCTTCATGGGTGACGTCGTCCGGACGCTTTGAACGGATGCCGGCATCGGACAGTCCCAAAGCTTCCATCAAGGTGAAGGCACCCTTGTAGTCCGCGACCCAATACTCGTCGTCGGACTTCGGGGGCAGCGGGCCTTCAACCTTTCTCCATGCCGTCCCCAGATCTTCCAAAAGATCTCGGTACGAGAGCTTTCTGAGCAGCCCCGCCCTCTGCGCCTTGTGCCGCATCCGGCAGGTGAGCACCGTCGTCAGGAAGTTGATGAATTCTGAACCGCGGACGGAGAAATCTCCCTGTACATTGGTGCGGTCGAGCAGCTCATCGTTTTTGTAGGCGTCGAAGACCAACTCAATCTGCCAACGGTCCTCGTAGCAGAGATATGCCGTCAAGGGAGACAGATCAAGGTCTGACTCGAAAACGATTACTCCAAAGAGCTCGCTTTTGGCTTCGAAGTTTGCTTCCGTCACCGTTGGGTCCGTCTTCATCTTCTCGATAAAGGCATAGCGTTCCCCATCGGCTTTGGCATGATCCTTAAAAGCATACAAGAAGCGGTTGGTTCTAAGTTTTTTCTTGCAGTAATGCACCTGACCGTCAATGGCGGTGAGGACCCCCTGGAACTTGAGCATGTCGTTGTTCCTGATCCTGCTGTCGGTACGTTTGATGGGGATGAGGTAGTGGAGGTCGGGATGGCCGATAAGTTCATCTTGAATTTGAGACGGTGGAAATCCCTTGTCCGCGACGATGATGCCTTGGGTGAGCTTCTGATCCCTCACGAAGGTCGCGAACGCCGAGGCGTCGACACGATTGCCCGCGAACACCTCCGCGCACACGGGCTCCATCTTCTCTATGTCGTACGCGTAGATGATCGAAATGTCCTTGCAGCCCTTGACGTGCGCCTTGTAGGAGTAGGCCGAGAAGTCGTTCACCGTGCTGGTGTCCTGCTTGAGCATGCCGTCGATGAGTACGTGATGATCGGCTTCAATGTCGGCGATGCGGTGAGCGAAGAAGGCTTCGCGCTTGCTGCGGTCCATGCCGAGACCTTCGAGAAGCTTGCCGACGTGATTGCCTGATAGATGGAGTCCGGGCAGATAGCGGCTGATATAGGTGCGGCGGTACTCCGTTGCAAGCCGCCTGTTCTTCACGTCGGGTTTGATGCTGCGGATCAACGCGATCGCAAGAATTTCACAAGCATTCTGAACATCGTAGATCTCGGTCAAGTCCCGAAAGAGGTCCAAGGACACGGAATGAGCGAACGCCGCAGCGCCGAAGGAAAGCTCCTGCGGCCCGGTTGAGGCAAGTTTCTTTTCGGGAGTGATGGGGACAAAGGCGCCCTGGATGATGTGCCCGATGACTTGTCCGTTGATCGGCAGGGTTTTGCCGTGGGGGCCGTACTTGGCCCCCGCCCTTGCCCTGACGGCGTAACGCTTGGGCCCATCGCCGCCCCTATCAACCACGATGGTGTTTCTGGGGCGTGGAACAGCTCTGATCTCAGCTGGTACCGGCATTTTCCAATCCTCAAACATTAGTACATTTGAAGCTTATCGGGTACTATTGTATCACATTCGCCCAGGGCTTGCAGGAAAATTCGATCATGCAGATGAACTGTTTATCGAGACTAAAAAGCCGGGGCTACGAATCGTCGAAGCCCTGGCTTGAGCAGGAAAAGGTGAAAACCATGGCGTTTGTGGCGCCATCGGAGGCAGATCTACCACTGAAGAGGTGTTTTAGGTAGTGCCGCGATGTGGGAAACTTTTA
>NZ_DAVZJY010000329.1:0-1822 GCF_052272535.1 Sutterella sp.
AATCCGTCGCGCCCCTTCGTGCGTCCGGTGGGCAAAAGACCGGCGTCGTCAGACGGCCGCCGTCCAGAAGATGAGGAGCAGGATCTGGCCCGTAATGATGCGCAGGAACATCGCGAGCGGGTAGACGGTCGAGTAGGCGACCGCGGAGCTGTTCTTCTCCGAGAGCGTCGCGGCGTAGGCGAGCGTCGGCGGATCCGTCGTGGCGCCCGCCATCAGGCCCACGATCGAGTGGTAGTTGATCGCGAAGACCTTGCGTGCGACGATGCCGATGATGATGAGCGGAATCATCGTGATGAGGACGCCGTAGCCCATGTAGAGCAAGCCGTTGCCGTTCATGAAGGCGTCGGCGAAGCCGTCGCCCGCTGCGAGCCCCACGCTCGCGAGGAAGAAGGCGATGCCGAGCTCGCGGAGCATCAGGCTCGCGGAATTCGTGGTGTAGGTCGCCATCCGCATGGAGGGCCCGTAGCGGCCGAGGAGAATCGCGACCACGAGCGGACCGCCCGCGAGGCCGAGCTTCACCGGAACGGGGACGCCGGGAATGGCGATCGGCAGGATGCCCACGAGGATGCCCACCATGATGCCCACGAAGATCGAGATGATGTTCGGGTGGTCGAGCTTGCCGCGCTGGTTGCCTACGCGTGAGGCGAAGCGCGTGATCGCGCGCTCGGGGCCCACGACCTTCAGGCGGTCGCCCAACTGCAGGTGCAGGCTCCGGTAGGGGAAGACCTCCATGCCGGCGCGGTAGATGCGGGTGATGTTGAGGCCGTCGTAGTGCGAGAGGTGCAGATCCTTCACGCGCACGCCGTTCATCGAGGGGTCGGTGACGGTCACCGTCTCGGCGTGCACGGGCGAGTGGGGCGTGACGAGGTCCACGGCGGGATCGGCCTCCTTGCCGAAGAAGGCGATGATCGAGTCCTTGTTCTCGGCCTGGGAGACGATTCTCAGGATGTCGCCGCGGTGGACCTGCGTCTCGGGGCCGGGGCTCGAGACCTCCGTCTCGCCTGCGGCCTGGCGGCGCGAGCAGACGAAGGGGCGGCCGATGAAGCGACGGATGGATTCGAGGGCCTGGCCGTGGAGGAAGCCGTTGGCAACTTCGACGTGAAAGCAGATCGGCGCGTCGCTCTTGTCGGCTTCGTCCGCCTCCCACGCCTTGTCCTCCTCAGCGAGGTTGATGCGGAAGAGGAGGCGGATGATGATCGCCGAAAGGATGATGCCCACGACGCCCAACGGATAGGCGCAGGCGTAGGCGACGGCGATGTTCTCGCCCGTGTATCCCATCACGGCGAGCGCCTCCTGCGTCGCGCCGAGGCCCGGGGTGTTCGTCACGGCGCCGTAGTGCACGCCGAGGAAGGCCGGCAGGCCGATGCCGTCCGAGAACATCCAGAGCGCGAGTGTCACGAGGATCGAGAGGAGGATCGCGCCCACGGTGAGGCCGTTCAGAATGATGCCGCCCGAGCGGAAGCTCGAGAAGAACGAGGGGCCGACCTGCAGGCCGATGAAGAAGATGAAGAGGATTAGGCCGAAGTCGCGCAGAAACCCGAGCACGTGGGGTTCGACCTCGAGGCCGAAGTGGCCGGCGGCGAGTCCCACGAAGAGTACGAACGTGACGCCGAGGGAGACCCCGAAGACGCGGATGCGTCCGAGGGCGAGCCCGAGCGAGATCACGAGTGCGTAGACGAGCAGGATGTGTGCGACGGAAGCGGGCGACGTGAGCACGGATTCCATGGATGTTCCCCTGGTGGCGGCGTACGGACCGGTCCTGCTCCTTTCCGGTTGGGTCGAATGCGGCCCGGTCTCAGGCGGGGGAGTTCTTCGTGGGGTC
>NZ_DAVZJY010000330.1:0-1817 GCF_052272535.1 Sutterella sp.
CCAAACCGAGCCGTAAAGCCCCGTCATTCATGGCGGGGATATAAGGCGACGCGCGCAAGCGCGAATGAACTTTTCTCCGGGACGCTCTCGAGGAAGTACGCCGCTTTTCTTTCCCCGGGGAGGGGCGCCGCCGTCAGGGCGCGACCCCGAGCAGCGTGAGCGTCAGGGGCACCGTGACGGCGGAGATGAGGGTCGAGACGAAGATGCCGTTGCTCGCGCCCCCCTCCTCGGCGTCGAAGTCCTGCGCCATCAGATAGATGTTGATCGCGACGGGCAGCGCCGCCATCAGAGTCGCGGCGTTGGTTTCGAGTTCTCCGAGGCCGAGCGCCCGGGCGATGAGCCAGACGATGAAGGGCTGCAGGGCGAGCTTCACCGCCGTGACGAAGAGCCCCTTGGGGAGCGCCGCCGAGAAGCTGTGGCGCGCGAGGCCCATGCCGACCACGATGAGGCACATCGGCGTCGTTGCGACGGCGACGAGGTCCACGCTTTTCTGCGCGAAGTCGGGGAGCTTCAGTCCCGTGAAGCTCCACGCGCACCCGAGGAGGATCGCGACGACAAGCGGGTTGCGGAAGACCCGCAGCATGGGGGCGAGCACTTCACGCGGGTTGCGGATCCGCCCGTGGCGGCCGAATTCAACCGAGGCGATCGCCACCGTCCAGAGGAGCAGCACGTTGAAGAGGATGATCACCGAGATGGTGGGCATCGCCGCGTCGCCGAGCGAGAGCTGCACGATGGGGACGCCCAACTGCACGTTGTTGCCGAAGATGCCCGCCATCGCGAGGACGGTGGTGCCCGCGGCGTCCGTCGAGAAGAGGCGGCGCACTGCGGCGCGGCCGCCGAGGTAGACGACCGCGCACGAGCCGAAGAAGGCGATGAGCACGCGCCAGTCGATGGGCGGCATCTCCGAGAGGTTCGAAAGGAGCTTGAAGAGCAGCGTCGGCATGAGCAGCCGGAAGGTGAAGGCGCCGAGGGCCTTCGTCACGTCGTTCGAGAAGATGCGGGCGCGCACGAGCCCCCAGCCGAGGAAGACGAGGAGAAAAAGCGGCGCGCAGAGGGCGATGTGGTGGAGAAAAAGGGTCATGGGCGGGAGAGTGACGGGACCTGCGGGGCGGTGCGAAAAGTATGCGCCTCCTCCGCCCGGGCTATAGTTTCGGCGAACGCAATATTTATGGAGACGCCGTCATGAGCGAATACACCGATCTGCCCGCTGAGGACGAAGAGAACGAGGGCCTCTGCCGCGACATTCAGATGAAGCTCCCCGACTGCCTCTGGCAGCTCGACTACGTCGGCCGCTACGCCGCCGGGAAGTTCAACGAGGACTTCGCCGCGCTCGAAACGGGAGAGCGCTTTCTCTTCGGCGTCGTTGAAGTGCCCTTCACCGAGGAGCCCGGCGCCTTCACCTGGGGCGTCTGGGCCGAGGTGGCGCCGGAGGATCACGACGC
Organism: Sutterella sp.; assembly: GCF_052272535.1. Lineage (NCBI taxonomy): Bacteria > Pseudomonadati > Pseudomonadota > Betaproteobacteria > Burkholderiales > Sutterellaceae > Sutterella > Sutterella sp. Next base: position 1,443 of record NZ_DAVZJY010000330.1, read on the forward strand.
GTATCTGAGCGCCTTCCAGACGGAGGCCGTCGAAGGGCGCGTCGTGAAGGGGCGGCTCGCCAACGACGTCCCGGGCCACGAGGACGCCTTCGAGGCCGCGGTGGAGCTCACGCTCCACGCCGGGCGCCGCCCGGAGATCCGCGTGCTCGAGGGGAGCCTTGCCGAAACGCAGGCCCGCGGCATGACCTTGGCCGAGCACGAGGCGCTCGACAAGCTTCTCTTCGGCGACGACGAGGCCTGATCTTCCTTCCTTCTTCCCGCACCGGCCGCTTCCGGCCGGTCGGCTCCGGCCAGCCGCGGCCGCAGGGCCGCCTCAGGCTAGGGAGAGACCTGGGAGCGCCGGAGGCGGGGCGTCGCTCTCCCCAAACGGCTCCC
>NZ_DAVZJY010000331.1:0-1810 GCF_052272535.1 Sutterella sp.
GCCGGAGGTGCGGCCGGCCCGTTGCCGCTCAGGGAAGTGTGGAAAAGCCCGAGGAGGGAGGCGAGCGGGAGGAAGGTGTGGTGTTTTTGACATCCCTTGAAAACCATGACTTTCGCAATTCATTGATACTCAGTAAAAAATTGGCGTTTACATGGACGATCGTACATAAAGAGCGGACGGCTTGTCACAAAATCTTCATCTGGATTTGCCGGGCTCTCTGAAAAGAGCGCGGCTCGAGCGAGAATCGAGAGAGAAGGTTCTCTGCTCGTCGCTTCACGCCTCCGGCTTCCGCAACCGTTTTTCTGCCGCCGCCGCACCTCGATGTGCGGCGGTTCCGCCGAAGCAAGGACCTTCGGCGGCTCGCCCCCGGGTTTTCGGACTTGGGGGTTTTTTTTGCGTCTGAAATGGGCGAATGCAACCGGGTGGACGCCTCCGGGAGCAGGAGGCGGCCCTCAAGCCTGCAGCCGGAAGCGGGGGTGTTCGCGGCGGGTCGAAATCCGAGGGACGCCCAAGGCAAAACCGCTCACCTGACGAACAGAGACCTCGTCGGGCAGATGAAGATTGAGCCCGCCCGAAGAACCGGGATCAAGCGCATGGTGTGCCGGCGCTTCCATCCGCTCACGCCACCTTGTTCCTGAAGAGCCACGCCGCTCCCGGGATCGTCACGAGCGCGATCACGGCGAGGGGCCAGAGGTAGGGGAGGACGTCGGCGAGCCCGGCGTTCTCGAAGTAGATCATCCGCACCGTGAGGATGCCGTAGCGCACGGGGTTCATCACCGTGAGGGTCTGCATCCATCCGGGCATCGCCGCCACCGGGGTCATGAGGCCTGAGAGGACGAGCGAGGGAAGCAAGAGGATGAAGGCGAGGACCACGGACTGCTGCAGCGTCTTGGACCAGGCGGAGATCGCGAGTGCGAGCCCGACGATGCTCGTCGAGAAGAGCGTCACCACGAAGATGAGGAGCCAGATCGAACCCGCGAAGGGAATCCCGAACCACCAGCGGCAGACCGAGAAGATCATGAGGCTCTGCGCGACGCCGATCACGATCGGGGCGGCGGCCTTGCCCAAGAGAATCTCTACGGGCGAGAGCGGCGTCATGAGCATCATGTCGAAGGACCCTTCCTCGCGCTCGCGCGAAACGGCAAGCCCCGCGAGGAGCATCACCTGAATCATTGCGAGGCCGAGAATGAGGCCGGACATGATGTTGTAGCGGGTGATGCCGTTTTCGTTGTAGCGCCACCGGTCCACGATCTCGATGGGGCCGGCCGCGCCCGCCTCGCGGTTGAGGGCTTCGACGACGGCCGAGACGTAGCCCGTCGCGACGTTCGCGGTCGTGGTGTTGCGCGCGTCCGCGGCGACGAAGATTCTGCCCGCCTCGCCCCGGGCGATCCTCCGCGCGAAGTCGTCCGGGATGTAGACGCCGATCAGCGCCTCGCCCTCGTAGACCGCGCGCTCGAGCGCGTTGAAGGAGAGGGGATTCCCAGCGCGCACGAAGATGCGGTTCGATTCGAGGGCGCGCAGCACCCGCTCGCTCGCGGGGCTCCGCGAGGCGTCGAAGACCACGTAGGGCGCCTCCTCGAGGTTGAAGGTGGCCCCGTAGCCGAAGAGGATCGACTGCGCGATGATGGGCACGACGAGGATGCGCCGCATCCCGGGGTCGCGCAGAAGCGTCATGAGCTCCTTCTTCGCGAGGGCGCGCAGCCGCCCGAAGCTCGCGGAGAGAAGATGAAGAAAATGCATCACCATCGTGTCCCTCGCTTGACGCACTCCCCGCCCTGAAGGACGGGGATTCTCCACTTGACCAACGCTC
>NZ_DAVZJY010000332.1:0-1804 GCF_052272535.1 Sutterella sp.
ATGATAGTTGGTTGTATTTCCAGTGAAAGTAGGTCATCGCCAGGCTCCCTACAAAAAGAAAGCCCCATCAGATGCCCGGTCTGTTGGGGCTTTCGTCTTTTCGGGCTCCGGACGAAGAAAAGGCCCGGTGCCTTGCGGCGTCGGGCCTCTGATGCGGTCTGGTTCGGCGGTCAGGCCCTGATGTCGGCCTCCGTCACGCCCGCCAGGGCGCAGGTCTCGAGGATCTTCGCCCATTCACCGTCGGAGATCTCGACGCCGTTCGCGGTACGCTCGGCCGTGCGCTCACGCTCGACTTCGCCGGGCTCCAGAATCGGGTTCCCCTTCGGATCGGGTTCGGGCGAGGCCTTCACGTATTCGATCATCGCGTCCATCTCGCGCTTCATCCACGTGAGGTCGCAGAGCGCCTTCGGGTCGATCACGATGCTCGTCATGTTGTTGACGATCGTGCCGTCGCGCTCAAGAAGCGAGGGCGCGTTGGTGCCGCCCGTCGAGAGGAGGCCCGCAAGGAGCTCGCAGGCGAAGCAGAGCCCCGCGCCTTTGTAGAGCCCCATCGGCATGAGCGAACCCTTCGGGTCCTCCCACATTACCTTCGGGTCGTCGGTGGGCTGGCCCTTGGCATCGAGCATCACGGGCTGCGGGAAGCGCTTCTTCGCGAGGTAGGCGACGCGGGTCTTGCCCATCGCCACGATCGAGGTGGCGAAGTCGAGGATGAAGCGGCCGTTCTTTTCGGTCGCGGGAATCGCGCAGCAGAAGGGATTCGTGCCGAAGCGCGCGTCCGAGCCGCCCCAGGGGGCGACGAGCGGCTGGAAGTGCTGTACGTTCACGAAGTGGAGCGACACCATGCCGGCGTCCGCGCACTGCTCGCCGTAGGTGCCGATGCGCCCGAGGTGGCAGCTGTTGGCGATCGTGTAGAGGCAGAGGCCCGTCTCCTTGGCGCGGGCGATCGCCTGTTCGGTCGCATCGTGGCCGATTCTCTGGCCGTAGCCGCGGTCGCCCGCGAACTGCAGGATCGAGCCGCGGTCGTTGAGAAGGCGGGGCGCGGTGTTGGGCTTGAGCCTCCCGTCCTGGATGAAGTCGCGGTAGATGGCGATCATGCCGACGCCGTGGCTGTCGTGGCCGCGCAGGTTGGCGTTGACGAGGTGGTCGGCGACCACCTTCGCTTCATAGGCGTTGCTGCCGGTGGCGGAGAGCCACTTCTCGGCGGCGTTTCTGAGTTCGTGTTCGCTGTGGCGCATCGGTGCTGTTCCTTGTCGTGCGTGTTGGTGTTCTGCCGCTCTGGGGACTCAGTCCTCGACCTCGACGCCCGCCTCGGCGCAGGTTTCGCGGATCTTCGCCCATTCGCCCTCGGAGATCTCGACGCCGTTCGCGGTGCGCTCGGCCGTGCGCTCACGCTCGATTTCGCCGGGCTCCAGGATCGGGTTCCCCTTCGGATCGGGTTCGGGCGAGGCCTTCACGTACTCGATCATCGCGTCCATCTCGCGCTTCATCCACGTGAGGTCGCAGAGCGCCTTCGGGTCGATCACGAAGCTCGTCATGTTGTTGATGATCGTGCCGTCGCGCTCGCACGTAGCGGGCGCATTGGTGCCGCCCGTCGTGAGAAGGCCCGCGAGGAGCTCGCAGGCGAAGCAGAGCCCCGCACCCTTGTAGAGCCCCATCGGCAGGAGCGCCCCCTTCGGGTCCTCCCACATCACCTTCGGATCGTCCGAGGGGCGTCCTTGAGCGTCGATCATCACGGGCTGCGGGAAGCGTTTCTTCGCGAGGTAGGCGACGCGGGTCTTGCCCATCGCCACGATCGAGGTGGCGA
>NZ_DAVZJY010000333.1:0-1802 GCF_052272535.1 Sutterella sp.
CCGCCGCGGATCCGCATGCCCGCATTCCGCCTTCGAGGCCGTTCCGCCCGCCCGAGGCCTCTTGCGCCCGTAGGGCAAACGCCCTAGTACCAAGCGGATTCCCTTAGGAGTCATCTCCCAATGCGGTTGGAGATGATCATGAAGTGCACATCTTCGCCCCGTTTCGAAACCCGCACGCACTCAAAAAGCCCGTTTCCTTCTGTAAATTGATCAAACGCCCCGCGGGAAACCCTTCCCCGGGTCGTCCGGACTCAAAGGGATGCGCATTCCCGGCGGTCCGCGTCAGAGGCGGCGGATTTTCCTCCGCTTCGAACAACTTTTGTGGGCGGCCGAAATCAAGGCCTGAAAGACCATGAAATCTCTCTTCAGCTTTACAGCTTTTTGGGAGGCAATGCGCCAATAACGCATTCGCCTGTTTGAAGAAATGAAGTACCTAGTGAAAGTGAGCCAGTTCGTCAACAAGACCTTCGCCCTGTGGGTCGTCGTGTTTGGAATACTCGGGTTCATTTTCCCTGCGGAATTCAAACAGGTTGGTCCCTACGTCCCCTACCTCCTCGGCGTCGTGATGTTCGGCATGGGCCTCACGCTCTCGGCCGCGGACTTCCGGGAGATCTTCCGCCGTCCCCGCGACGTCTTCGTCGGCGTCGTCGCCCAGTACACGATCATGCCGCTCTCGGCCTACGCGCTCTGCGAGCTGCTTGATCTGCCGCCCGATCTCGCCGTGGGCATGATGCTCCTCGGCTGCGCTCCCGGCGGCACGGCTTCGAACGTCGTGACGTTCCTCGCCCGCGGCGACGTCGCCCTCTCGGTCACCGTCACGTCCTGCACGACGCTTCTTGCGCCCGTGATGACGCCCGGCCTGATGTACGTCTTCGCCAACCAGTGGCTGCACGTTGATCCGACCTCGATGTTCCTCTCGATCATCCAGATCATCCTGCTGCCGATCGCCCTCGGCCTCGTGGTCCACAAGGTTCTCGGCGACAAGCGCATCGAAGCCGCGGTTGCGGCCCTCCCGATCGTCTCCGTCGGCGCCATCGTGGTGATCGCTGCGGCCGTGGTCGCCGCGACTCGCAACCAGATCCTCTCGGTCGGTCTCCTCGTCTTCGCCGCCGTCTTCATCCAGAACGCGGTTGGCATGGCGTTCGGCTTCTTAGTCGGCCGCTCGACGGGCATGGACCTCGCCAAGTGCAAGTGCCTGTGCTTCGAAGTCGGCATGCAGAACTCGGCCCTCGGCGCCGCCCTCGCCGGCGTGCACTTCGCCGCCTCCCCGATGGCTGCGCTTCCCTCGGCCCTGGCCGCCCTCTGGCACAACGTCGCCGGTCCGGCCGTCGCGACGGTCTTCCAGGGCTGGCACGAAGAGGGCGAGAAGGAATCCTTCTTCGATCGGGTTGAACGCGCCGCCAAGGCCGAATCCGCTCCGCAGACGGTCCGCCACTAACCCACACGCCGCACCTGCCGTCAATCTTCCCGCTCCCCCGCAGCGTCTCCCTGGCTCACTTCACACTTCTTCGTGGAGGCGCCCCTCGGAGCGGAAGAACCCGACGAAAGGAACAAGCGGCCATCAAGGCTCCGGATGAGAATCCGGGGCCTTTTTGCATGATGAGAGCCCTCCGAGCCTCGACCCGACTGACGACGGCCTGCAACCGTGAAGCGTGGACTCATCGCCGGGTCAAAGGACATTCGTAAGTCCCCCAAAGCTTTGCAACCTCGAAAAAAGGGCTCTTCAGGCATAGTTGTGGGTAGTTCTGAGGAAATACCGTTTCAAATGTCCTGAGCGCTTCTTGCCATCTCTGCCCTCTCGA
>NZ_DAVZJY010000334.1:0-1800 GCF_052272535.1 Sutterella sp.
CCGCCCGTTTGCGCTTTGGAGGTCTGAGCGGAGGCGTCTGGGAGGGAGCCTCAGGGCACCGCAGCATGAGGCGTCTCCGTCAAGGCTCGGATGCCATAATATCCAAAGAAAGATTTCCCCGGACCTGACGATCCTGAATGCCGTTCCATGATGCAGTATTTGAGCCTCTACAACTCGCAGTTTGCCAGTATTCGCGAATTGAACAGAATCTACGTCGACAAGACGGATCTTGTCTACGAATTGGCGAAGCCTGAGGCGGGACGATGGTACTTTCTCTCCCGCCCGCGCCGCTTTGGGAAATCGTTGTTGATTTCCACATTTGCCGAACTTTTCAGGAACGGACTGAAGAATTTCACAGGGCTGAAGATCGCTGATCTCTGGCGGGATCAGACCTGCAAGGTGCTGCACCTCGATTTTTCCTTGATGTCGACGGCAAGGTCGGCCAAGGAGTTTTTGGAGCGGTTTGATTCATTGATGACTGTCGCCTGCAGGCAGGCTGAATTGAATTATGAACGCATGGAGGGGCTTGACGTTCAGGATCGGTTGGGGCTCCTTTTAGGGTCGCTGCCGAACAGCAGTCTTGCGATTTTGATTGATGAATACGATGCGCCGCTCGTCGCCAATATGAACGATCCGGATTCATTCGCCGACATGTGCCGGGGCTATTCCGCGATATTCCAGCAGATCAAGAGCTTCCAAGGGGCGGTGAGATTCTTTTTCATGACGGGAGTCGTCAAGATCAGCCTGACGGGTATTTTTTCCGGATTCAACAATATTCAGGATATTTCCTTGAAAAGGAAGTATGGAACGCTGCTGGGCTATACGGAAAAGGAAGTCGAGACGTATTTCTCCGAGTATCTGGACAATGCAGCTGATGTTCGGGGGATGAGCCGTCGTGAAGTGCTCGACCGTCTAAGGGAGAATTATGATGGATACTGTTTTGATGAGGCAGTTTCAACGCATGTCTATGCACCCTGGTCCGTAATGTCCTTTTTGAGCGCGCCGGAGGATGGATTCAAGTGCTATTGGTACGATTCCGCCGGCAAGCCGAGTGTTCTGGTGAACTTTTTGAAGCGGCACGGGGTGTTTGACTTCAAGAGGTTGGACGAGGAGGTTCGGTTGGAAATGTCGGAGCTCGGAGCGGTGCATGGGCTTTCGGATATGAATGCGGATGCCATTCTTTTCCAGTCCGGTTATTTGACGTTCAAGAAGGTGATCGGAAACTACGCTCTCCTCGACTACCCGAATAAAGAAGTCCGTCGGTCAATGGAGGATGTCTGCCGTTCGCTCATCATTGGCAACGATATGATGAATCGAATTTGTTTCGACGGGATCATCAAACCCTTGCGCATGGGGGAGGTGGATGTTGTCGTACGGTTTTTTAATGAGCTGATGAGCGGAGCGGACTATACCGATGCTCAGCAAATTTCATCCGAAGGAATTTGCCGCTTCTGCATTTATTTGAGTTTGAGAGGATTGGGCCTGGAACCTCGGCCTGAAATGCACAATGCTTATGGCCGAAGTGATTTGGAGCTTGATGTAGGAAACAAGCGTTGGGTGTTCGAGTTTAAGTTTGCGGCCAAAAAATCCGAAGTGGACAAAAAACTCGCGGAGGCGGCGCATCAGATGGAGGCGCGCCATTATGGGGAAGCTCGTTTGGGGAGCCGGGAGCTGATCCGGGTTGCATTGGTTTATTGCGCAGAGACCAGACGCTTTTCGTCGCAGAAGTTGCCGCAATCCGTTCGAATACCGGAATAAAGAACGTATGAAAAGCGAGCGGGCCGCACCTTGTGCTCGGTG
>NZ_DAVZJY010000335.1:0-1798 GCF_052272535.1 Sutterella sp.
GGCGTTTTCCTTCATGCGTCCCCCAGGCCCGGCGCAGTCACGTCGGGCGAGGGAGGCCGGGCTCATCACTTGCCGGCGGGCTTCCCGGCCGGCACCGGACGGGCGGAGCGCACGTCGAGCTTGGTGCGGTTCCAGTCGCGGTCCACTTCGGCGCGGATCTCCATCAGTTCGCCGCGGCGGACCATCGACCAGTCGCGGTCGTGATCGAGCTCGGCCGTGATGGCGTCGCCCTTCTCGTCCTCGAACTCGTACTTGTCGCCCTTCAGGTGCGCCGTGAAGCGCCCGCGCAGGCGGACCACCTGGTCGTCGGCGCCGTTCTTGAAGACCCAGTCCACGGTGACGAACTTCTGGCTGCCGAAGCCCTGGGGCGCGCGGGCGTCGGCGGATTCGTCGTGCCCAAACCCCTGCGGGGCGCGGTCGGCGGCCGTCGCTGCGGCCGGTGCGGCGAAGCCTTCGGTGCCCGCGGCCTGAACGCCGCCCGCAGCGGCGAGCGCGAGCGCGGCGATGGAGGCGAGGGCGGCCATGCGGATCTTGTTGGTGCGGGTCATGATTGAGCTCTCCTTTGAGGGCGTCCGTCCTTCGCCGCGGCTGCGGCGGGCGGGTTGAGGCGCCTCAATGCTGAATAATCCTTCTTCGGACGGGAGGACCTTCCTCAGGGCCTCCATTCGTCCTTCTTCATGAGACCAATCTACGTGCCGCCCATTAGCGAAGAATGAGTTTTCGGTTAGCTGATCCTTAGCGAAGAAGAAAGCGGCGCCGCGCGATTAAAATCAGGCTCAGCCGCGCGGCGCATCCGATTCAGAATTCTGCCGCGCACGGAACCGGAGGCCGCCCGCCGCGTCTGCTGCGCATCTCCGCCCGACCGGGCCGCCTTCCACCCCGAACTTCTTTTACTGAAAAGAACAGCAATGCCCATCTCCATCAAGACTCCCGAGGACATCGCCGGCCTGCGCATCGCCGGCCGCCTCGCCGCGGAGCTTCTCGACTACCTCACGCCCTTCGTCAAGCCCGGCGTCTCGACGGGCGAGCTCGACCGGCTCGCCTACGACTACACCGTGAACGTGCAGAAGTGCATCCCGGCCTGCCTCGGCTACACGCCCCCGGGAATGACGCCCTATCCGGCCACCACCTGCATCTCGATCAACCACGTCGTCTGCCACGGCATTCCTTCGGACAAGAAGAAGCTCAAGGCGGGCGACATCGTCAACATCGACGTGACGAGCATCAAGGACGGCTATCACGGCGACACCTCGCGCATGTTCATCGTCGGCAAGCCCACGATCGCCGGCCGCCACATGGTGGACGCGGCCTTCGGCACGATGTGGGCCGGCATCGACGCGGTGCGCCCGGGCGGGTGCTTCAACGACATCGGCCGCGCCTGCCAGGCCTACGCCGACGCCCACGGCGTCTCGGTCGTGCGCGACTACGGCGGCCACGGCATCGGCAAGGGCTTCCACGAGGAGCCCCACGTCAACCACTTCCCTGTCAACACCCCGACGGCGACCTTCAAGCCCGGCATGGTCTTCACGGTCGAGCCGATGGTGAACGCCGGCCGCTACGGCGTCACCATCCTCGGCGATGGCTGGACGGTGGTCACCAAGGACCACTCGCTCTCCGCGCAGTGGGAGCACATGGTGCTCGTCACCGAAACGGGCTACGACGTCCTCACGGTGAGCAAGGGCACGCAGGCGCCGCCCGACTTCGTGAAGGGCTGGAAGCTCCCCGAGAACCTCTGATCCCGCAGACGCCGCCCGCACTTCCCGCGGACGGCCCTCCAGAAGGGGCGGCCCTCCGGCCG
>NZ_DAVZJY010000336.1:0-1798 GCF_052272535.1 Sutterella sp.
CGATGAACTGGTAGGTGTGATCAGGCATGAGCTTCGCCATGCAGTGGTCGAGCTGACGAATCGCCTGGTTTGTGTTCCGGTCGTATTGGCGGCAGGTGCGCATGATCTCGGTTCGGTATGACTTTTTATTTTACAATAGATTTGATAGTTTTTGTTGAGAGCAAATAAAAAGGACTTGCCTGTTACACAGGGCAAGTCCTGAAACTAAATGAGGGGGATCCACTAATTTTTCTTTGGGGCGGGATACCAGTCTGAGAGAAATTCACGATTAATTCAAATGAGTCCCGTCTGTTAAAGAGCATCTGCATGGTGTTCCTTTCGGGCACCAGGTAACTGGACTGCATCCAGACGCTCTTCACTGCGAACAGGCAGGGCGTGTTGTCAGCTCCCCGAGCGCGATATGAGTTTCGGGGGCAAAGCTTCAAAGTGGAAGCTACTTCCGCTCGAGCGCCTCGATCACGATGCCGGGCGTGAGGAGCTCGGGGAGCACCTCCACGCGGCCGCCGGGGCGGTGGATGAGGTAGAGCGGCACGCCGCTTCTGCCGAACTCGGCGAGCACGCGGGCGATTTCGGGGTTGCGGTTCGTCCAGTCGCCTTCGAGCCGCACGTAGCCGAGCTCGTCCATGCGTTGGAGCACCTCCCCGCGGTCGAGCGCGGCGACGCGGTTCGCCTGACAGGTGAGGCACCAGGCGGCGGTGAAGTCCACGAAGACGGGATGCCCCTCGGCGAGCGCCGTCTCGACGGCCTCGGGGCTCCAGGGCGCCCAGCCCGCTGCGGCGGAGGAAGTCTCCTCCGTTCGGCTGAAGACACCGCTCCCGGCGACGACGGCGGCGGCCGCCGACACGGCGACGAGGAGCGCCATCAGGGCCGTGTTCGTTGCGCGCCCCCACTGCCGGCGCCCGAAGAGCCAGCAGAAGGCGCCCAACGCCCCCATGCCGCAGAGGATCGTGAGCACGCCGCGGAAGTCGAGCTGGCGCGAGAGCACCCAGACGAGCCAGAGCACGGCGAGGAGCATTGGGACGGCCATCACGCGCCGGAAGGTCTCCATCCAGGGACCGGGCTTCGGGAGGCGCTTCGCCCAGGCCGGGAAGAGGCAGAGGAGAAGCCAGGGGAGCGACATGCCGAGCCCGAGGGCGACGAAGACGAGGAGCGCCTCGAGGACGGGCTGTGTGAGGGCGTAGCCGAGCGCCGCGCCCATGAAGGGCGCCGTGCAGGGGCTCGCCACCACGACGGCAAGCACGCCGGTGAGGAAGCTCGCGGGGAGGCCCGTCTGGGGCGCCGCGCGCAGCGCCCGGGCGTCGGCGACGCGGCTGCCGAACGTGAATTCAAAGAACCCGAGGAGGTTGCAGGCGATCCCGGTGAAGAGGAGCGCAAGGACCGACACCACCATGGGCGACTGAAGCTGGAACCCCCAGCCGAGGGCGTGTCCGGCCGACCTGAGGCCGATGAGGGTCCCCGAGAGGACGAGCATCGTGAGGACCACGCCCGCGGTGAAGGCGAAGCCGTGCCCGGCGAGGCGCCGGCCTTCGCCCGCGCCGCGCATGAGGTCGAGGAGCTTGAGGGAGAGGACCGGGAAGACGCAGGGCATCAGGTTGAGGATGAGGCCTCCGAGGAACGCAAAGGCGAGGGCCGAGAGCGCCGTGAAGCCGAGGACGGGCGCCGCTGCGGCGTGCCCGTCCGGATGGGCGGCCGCTGCGGCCGGAGGCGGCGCCACCGGACCTGCCTCAAGCGGAATCGAAGTCTCGACCGCCCAGCCGCCCCGCTGCGGGCCGCCGTCGGCGACGAGGACGCCTTCGAG
>NZ_DAVZJY010000337.1:0-1777 GCF_052272535.1 Sutterella sp.
GAAAGCCGGGCCGCCCGGGAGGAGTCGGCGGGAAGTGCTCAGAGGCCGGCCAAAACGAGCTGCGCGCGCACCCAGGCGAGCCACTTCTCGAGGCCTTCGCCCGTCGTGGCCGAGAGCCGGATCACCTTCGCCTTCGGATTGACGCGCAGGACGTTTGCCTCGGCCGCGTCGGCGTCGAAGGGAACGTAGGGGAGCAGGTCGATCTTGTTCAAAAGCACGAGTTCGGACGCGCGGAACATGTCCGGGTACTTGAGGGGCTTGTCTGCGCCCTCGGTGACGGAGAGGACCGCGACCTTGGCGGCTTCGCCCAAGTCGAACTCCGCCGGGCAGACGAGGTTGCCGACATTCTCGATGAAGAGGACCGAGTGGTCTTCAGGGGGGAGCGCCTCCAGGGCGCGCCGGATCATCGCCGCGTCGAGGTGGCAGCCCTTGCCGGTGTTGATCTGCAGCGCCCGCACGCCCGTGGCGCGGATGCGGGCGGCGTCGTTCGCCGTCTCCTGGTCGCCCTCGACAACTGCGGTCGGGACGTCCGTGAGCGCGCGCAGCGTGGTCGTGAGGAGTTCGGTCTTGCCCGAACCCGGACTCGAGACGAGGTTGAGCGCGAGCACGTGCTTCTTCGCGAAGTACGCGCGGTTCTCGGCCGCGACGGCGTTGTTGCGCCCGAGGATGTCCTCCTCGACCGCAATGGCGCGCCCGGCGGGCATCGCCGCGTCGTGGCTGTGCGCGGGACCGTGGTCGTGCGCGTGGTCGTGGCCGTGCGCATGATCATGGTGATGATCGTGCTCGTGCTCGTGCTCGTGGATCGTGAGCGTGACGTTGCCCTCGGCGTCAACGACTTCATGCATGTGGGGGCCGGAATGGCCGCAGCCGCAGGTGGTGCACATGATGGATTCTTCCTTCCGCCCCGTTGGTTGGGGCGGCGTTGATTTTTCTTTCGTTGAGCGGGCTGCGCGGCTTCTTGGATTGGGCTCTGTCGGCCTCTGCTGCTGCGGATGCCCTGGTGTCGGGTTCTTTCTGCTTGGGTCAGGGGGCTTCGGGGAGGTCCTCCACGATGTCGACGACGCGCATGTCGGTGCCGCCCGTCGCGGCGAGCTTGTAGCCGCCGCACTTGGGGCAGGGGTCGCCGTAGTGCTTGAGGGGAACGGTCGTCTCGCAGTCGAGGCACCAGGCTTCGCCTGCGGGCCGCTCGATCTCGAGCCGGGCGCTGGCGGCCGGGCCTCCCTTCCTCACGGACTCCCAGGCGAATTCGAGACTCGGGACGTCCACGCCCGCAAGTTCGCCGATCGAGACGCGCACGGACTTCACGCGCTTCACGCCGTTCGCACGCGCGGTGCGCTCGACGATTTCGATGATGCCTTCTGCAATGGAGAGTTCGTGCACGCTTCAGGATTCCTTTGACTGGCCGTTCCAGACGAAGTCCACCGGTACGCAGGCGTCGAGCCCGAAGAGCGCGCGCCGGATGCGCAGCGCCAGGGCCGCGCGTCCCTCCGGGGACTCTCCCGGATATTCAAAGGGGCGCACCGCCGCACCGGCCATCCGCTGGCCCGCGCCGTTGGGTGAGAACTGCCATTCCGTGGGCGAGGTGATCTTGAGGCACGCGACGCCGCCCGCCCGGTCGGCCTTCACGGCATGCACGAGGAGCCCCCGTGCGCTTTCGACAAAGCTTATGCCGGTGCCGGGCTCCGGACCATACGTCCAAAGCATGCGCTCGAGCGCCGCATCACGGTCGTTGGGGTGGTCCCCCTCTGCCTCTTTGGAGGTGCTCCCGACGGAGAGC
>NZ_DAVZJY010000338.1:0-1771 GCF_052272535.1 Sutterella sp.
ACGCGTAAGGACTCAGTAGGGAATCTCCGTCCTTCAGGGCGGAGAGGATGTCAATCCTCGGGCTTCAGGAGGAAGAGCGTGTGCGAGACGCCGAGGTCGGGGACCTCCCGCTCGATCGTGAAGCCCGCTTCGCGGAAGATCCCGCGCAGCTCCGCGCCGTTGAAGAACCGGCTGTTGCCGTTCGCGATCACCGTGAAGTAGAGGCTCGTGGCGGCGAGCGACAGTTCTGCCGCGCGGTGGCGCTGCTCGTCGACGAGGGGCTCGAGGACGGCGAGCTTCGCGCCCGGGGCCATGGCGCGCCGCGTGCGCGTGAGGATGCTCACGGCTTCCTCGTGGCTGAAGCAGTCGAGGAACTGGCTCATCCAGAAGAGGTCGACGCCCGCGAGCGCGGAGAGTTTCGCGGGCTCCGCGTCGGTGAGCCAGTCGATCGCGGCGCCTTCGAGCCGCTCCTTGACGTCCGCGAGTTCAAGGTGCGAGGGAAGCGCGTCCACCTCCACGGGAAGGTCCACGACGACGGCGCGGGATTCGGGGAAGCGCTCGAGGAAGCGCTTCGAGAAGCGCCCGGTGTTGCCGCCCACGTCGGCGAGCTTCTTCGGGCCCGCCGCGCCCCAAATCGTCGTGATTTCGTCGAGTGCACTCTCGTAGGCGCGGTCGCTGTGCCAGTGATCGAACCCGAACCAGGCCGAGCGCGCCTCGTCGGGGAGTTCGGGCAGGTGCGGATAGATGGTCTTCCAGGCGGGGTTGAAGACCTCGAGCCCGGCCGGGCGCCCTTCGGTGAGCGACGCGCGCGTGCGGCCGAGCGCGTCGTAGCAGACCGATTCGGTGAAGAAGAAGTTCGCCCGGGTCATCTCGTCGTAGACGAGGAGGTCGCCCACTTCCGTGAGCGAGAGGCCTGTCAGGCGCTTCTGCGCCGCAGGCGCCGTTCCGTCCGCTTCGCCCGCTTCATCGGCTTCGTCCGCGCGCGCGGTGCGCCGCAGCACGCCCGCGGGAACGAGGATGTCCGTCATTACTTCGACGGCGTAGAGCGGGAGCTTCGTTTTGGCCGCGAGCTCGCGGGGGCTCATGCCGGGCGCTTCAGAGAGGGCGTCGAGGACGCCGAGGCGGAGCGCCGCGGCGGCGGCCTCGAAGATGAAGGGGGCGAAGGCGAGGCGCTGGGCGTCCTCGAGCACGTTGAGGAAGTTCGGGCGGGAGCGGCGGAGCATGGTCTTGATGCAGGGTCGGTGAATTGGGTCAGAGGAAGGCGCGCACGTGCGAGGCGAATTCGTCGAGGAGCGCCTCGGGTGGGAGCTTCACGAAGTAGAGCACCCGTTGGGCGGGGGCGCCGAGGAGCGTGAGGGCCCCCACGGGGGTCCGGAGGAATTCGAGCGGCACGTCGCCGCCCTCCGGGCCGCGGGCGACGAGTCCGCCGTCCCAGAAGACGTCGGCTTCGGGTGCACGGGCGTACTTTTCAAGAAGGAGATCCGAGTCGGGGCTTGCCGCAGGCGACTTGCGGTCTTCGCCGTTCATCTTCTGCGCGGACTCGATCGCGCCCCAGGCGGCGAGGAAGGCCTCCTCGGCGCGGGTGAGATCGACGACGTGGAGCCGCTCGATCTCCCGGGCGAAGTCGGGCCCAAGTGCGAAGTCCGAGAGCCCGGCCAGACGCGGATGGGGCTTCATCACCTCCAGGTCGAGCCCCATCGGGCGGCGCGAGAGGGAGACGGCGACCCCGCACTCGGTGTGCGCGATCGCAAAGCGCCCGATGCGGCGTCCGTCGTAGTCGGCGAGCGCAGGC
>NZ_DAVZJY010000339.1:0-1759 GCF_052272535.1 Sutterella sp.
CCGCGCTCGTCTTCGACCTCGGCAACGCCGTGATGGCCGCGGGCGGCAACTACGCGGTGATCTCCGGCTTCCGCGAGAAGACCTCGCCCGTGCGCATGGTGAAGGTGATCGCCAAGAAGCTCGCCACTTCGGGCCCCGTGATCGCCTTCTTCGTGATGATGGTGCTCTGCCTCATGCACGTCACGCTCCCCTCGGGGGTCGTGAACGCCGCGAAGATCGGCGCGGCCGCCAACACGTTCCTCTGCATGATCATGATCGGCGAGTCGATGAACCTCTCGCTCAACATGCGCGAATTCATCGACATCATGAAGATCCTCGTGTTGCGCTTCGTCTGCCAGGTGACGCTCGCGCTCGTCTTCTACTACCTCCTCCCCTTCGACATCGAGGCGCGACGCGCGCTCGTGATCGTCGCGCTCGCCCCCGTACCGGCGATGAACCTCATCTACACGAGCCAACTGAAGGGCGACCTCGGACGCGCCGCCAACCTCAACTCCCTCTCCGTGGCGGTCGCAATCGCGACGATGTCAACGGCGATTACGCTGATGCAGTAGCGCTCCGCCTCCCGCGCTTCCCCACTCCGGGGGAGCGGCTCCGAAGACGCTCTCCTCAGACGCAAAAGCCCGCGGCGATGCTGCATCGTCCGCGGGCTTTCGTCTTCTCGTGCCCTTGGGTAGGGAAGATTCAACGGATCTTTGAAGAGGGTCCGAACGTTCAGAACATCGTGTTCTGGTTGGCGGCTTCGGCCGGGACGTCCTGCGTGACGTCCCAGTGCTCGACGATGCGGCCTTAAATATCGCCATAGATTTATAATCAAAATAATCAATCATTGCTCTCAGTATAATATTTTACTATATTGATAAATATGATATATAACCCTCTGTTTCTAAATTATGAGCCATATTTCCATAAGAAACAACTTGAAGAACTCAGAGGGCTTGCAAATGAATTCCCATTTACCGAGTTCGTGAAAAATTCTCGTCTCTTCGAAGAGTTATCCATAGAATATACCTACGTCTCAAGCAAGATTGAGGGCAACCAGTATTCATTGAAAGACACATCCACTTTGCTAAAATACGGATTTACTTCAGGCGGCAAGCTGTTCAGCGACGCCGTGATGATTAAAAACATCAATCAGACCTTTACAACAATTTGCCGGCATGCTCAGGAAGGGCATCCATCAATCTTGTCGAAATCCTACATATGCGGACTCCACGAAACCATCACGCACGACTTGCTCCCATCGGAGGCCTGCGGCCGGGTGCGAAAGCATTCCGTCACCATCAGCAACTCTGAATACACTCCTGCTACGGGTCCTGCACTTCTAGAAGCTGAATTGGATTCGTTGATAGACAAGGCCAAATCAATCGAAAATCCTTTTGAACGATCCATCTATACGCACCTGAACTTGGCCTATCTCAAATATTTCGGAGACGGCAATAAAAGAACGGCACGATTAATGCAGACGGCAGTTCTTGTAGGCGCAGGAATCACACCGCTGATCCTCACTCAAAACGACATTGCGGCCTACCTCTATTCAGTGGTCCATTATTACGAAACAGGAGATGCTCAACCTTATGCCTGCTTGTTCTTCGGAAGTTATCGGCACACCATCGACGCGCTCCTCGGTCGAACACCAGAACAACTTGAAGCGCAGAGGCAGATCGAGGAATTGATCCGCCTGCGCCGGTCGCAAGACGGAAGCTGAAGGGACGTACTTCCGCACGGTCCAAATGCGCGGGGGCGCCCCGATCCGGAGCGC
>NZ_DAVZJY010000340.1:0-1733 GCF_052272535.1 Sutterella sp.
GCGCGCTCGGCCTTGAGCGAGCGCGCCTCAGTCTTGGGTTCAGTCATGATTCTTCCTTCCTGTTCGTTGTGTTCGTTCCGCGGGCCCTTGCTGCGCCCGCCTCAGGCGTGCCGCCCGTAGCTGAAGTACGCCGCGCAGGCGCCTTCGGACGAGACCATGCAGGCGCCGATCGGGTGCGCGGGCGTGCAGGCGCGCCCGAAGAGCCGGCAGTCCTTCGGCGCCTTCTCGCCGCGCAGGATCGCGCCGCACTCGCAGGCCTTGTTGTCGGGAACCGAGCGTTCGGGCATCACGAAGCGTTTTTCGGCGTCGAATTCCGCGTACTCCGGGCGGATCTTCAGCGCGGACTTCGGCACGCGCCCGAGGCCGCGCCATTCAAAGGACTCGCGCGGCTCGAAGACCTGCGCCATGAGCGCGATCGCCTTGAGGTTCCCCTCCTTCGTCACGGCGCGGGTGAATTCGTTCTCCACCTCGGCGCGCCCGTCGTTCACCTGACGCACGAGCATCAGGATGGAGAGGAGCATGTCGAGGGGCTCGAATCCGCAGACGACGACGGGCATGCGCCACTTCTCCGAGAAGTGCAGGTAGGGGTTGGAGCCGATCACGGCCGAGACGTGCGCGGGCCCCACGAGCCCCTGGAGCTTCGGCGCGTCGGGGCGGTCGGGAGCCGTGAGGAGGATGTGCTCCATTGCGGCGGGCGTGAGGACGTGGTTGCAGAAGACCGAGAAGTTTTTGAGCCCGAGACGCTTCGCGGCGAGGATCGCCGCGGCGCTCGGAGGCGTCGTCGTCTCAAAGCCGATCGCGAAGAAGACCACTTGGCGGTCGGGGTTCTCCACGGCCGCCTTCACCGCGTCCATCGGCGAATAGATCATGCGGATGTCCGCCCCTTCGGCGCGGCACTTGAAAAAGCTCCGGCCCTTGGAGGCGGGCACGCGCATCGTGTCGGCGTAGGTGCAGAGGATCACGTCCTCATTCAGGGCGAGCGCCATCGCCATGTCGATGCGCCCGATCGGCATCACGCAGACGGGGCAGCCCGGCCCGTGGATCATGCGGACGTTTTCGGGGAGCAGGTCCGTGAGGCCCCAGCGCGAGAGCACGTGGGTGTGCCCGCCGCAGAACTCCATGAAGCGGTAGGCGCGGGCGGGATCGGCCTCCGCGCGGATGCGGTGGGCGAGCTTCTGCGCCTCGTCGCCGTTCCTGTATTCGTCCACGTACTTCACGCCTGGTCCTCCTTCGCGGCGAAGGCGTTCGCGGCGTCGGGCGCTCCGCCCGCGGCGGCGAGCACCTTGAGCGTCTCCTCGGCCTCGGCCGCGTCGATGCGGTTCAGCGCAAACCCGACGTGCACGATCACCCAGTCGCCCGGCTGCGGGTTGTCGATGAGCGAGACGTCCACCTTCTTCTCGATGCCGCCGATGAGCGCAAGGGCCTCCATGCCGTCTTCGGCGACGGACTTGATTTCAGCGGGTACTGCAAGACACATGATTCTTTTCTTCCACCCCGTCAGGCGGGGTTCTCGTTGTGAACTTCAATCGGGTCGTCCGCCGCGGGAGCCGTGCGGTCGCCCAAATATTCGTATGCCGTCCGCCCGCGCGCAAGCGCAAGCCGCGCGAGGTGGGCCTGTCCGAGCGCGAGCCCGCCGTCTCCGGGCGGCACGGCGTGGGGAATGCGGGCCGCGACGCCGCGCCGGGCGAGAACCGCGGGGATTCGCTCGGCCAGGACGCGGTTGAGCATGCAGC
>NZ_DAVZJY010000341.1:0-1709 GCF_052272535.1 Sutterella sp.
CCCGTCGGGCGCTTCGGCCGCCCGGACGCGGCCGGACGGAAGGCCGAGGGAGAGCGCGAGCGCGGCCGCTGCGCAAAGGAGGCTGCGGCGCGAGGCGCCGGGCTGGGAGGCGTGAGGCATGGTCGGGATTCCTGAATCAGTCGCGCGTGGGCACGAGGATGGTGCGCTTGCCCATCGCGGTGGGCTTTGAGACGATGCCCGCGGTCTCCATCGCTTCGAGGAGGTTCGCGGCGCGGTTGTAGCCGATGCCGAGCTGGCGCTGCACGTAGGAGATCGAGGCGCGCTTCTCCTCGAGCACGATCGCGACGGCCCGGTCGTAGAGCGGATCGGCCTCGCCCGCGCGGCGCCCGGGGTCGTCGTCGGCGCCCGCCTCCGCATCGTCGGCGGACTCGGTCACGCCCTCGACGTAGGAGGGAGAGCCCATCTCCTTGAGCTTCTCGGCGACGCGCATCACCTCGCCGTCGGCGACGAAGCACCCTTGGATGCGGGTGGCGCCGGGGTGGCCCGGGCGATGGAGCAGCATGTCGCCGTTGCCGAGGAGCTGCTCGGCTCCGGATTCGCCGAGGATCACGCGGCTGTCGATCGTGGAGGCGACCTGAAAGGAGATGCGCGTCGGCACGTTCGCCTTGATGAGCGAGGTGACGACGTCCACGGACGGACGCTGCGTCGCGAGGATGAGGTGGATGCCCGCCGCGCGCGCCTTCTGCGTGAGGCGGGTGATCTCGCCCTCGACCTCCTTGCGGTTCGTGAGCATCAGGTCGGCGAGCTCGTCGACCACGCAGACGATGAAGGGCCAGGGCTCGAGCACGCCCGCGAGCGGATCGTCCTTGGCGGCGCCCGGGTCGCGGAGCGGCTCACCGCGGCGGGCGGCCTCCGAGACCTTCTCGTTGTAGGCGGAGAACTGGCGCACGCCGATGCGACTCATCACGGCGTAGCGGCGGTCCATCTCGTGGGTGAGCCACTTGAGCGCGGCGCTCGCCTTGTTCATGTCCGTGACCACCGGGGTGAGCAGATGCGGGATGCCGTTGTAGAGCGAGAACTCGAGCATCTTCGGGTCGATCAGCACGAGGCGCAGCGTCTCGGGCGAATTGCGGTAGAGCATCGAGAGGATCATCGCGTTGATGCCGACCGACTTGCCCGATCCGGTCGTGCCGGCGACGAGAAGGTGCGGCGTCTTCGCGAGGTCCATCACGAAGGGCTTGCCTGCGATGTCCTTGCCCATTGCGAGCGTGAGCGCGGAGCGGCTCGCCCTGAAGGCGTCGCTCTCGATGATCTCCTTGAGGCGCACCATCTCGCGCACGAGATTGGGCACCTCGATGCCGATGCAGCTCGTGCCGGGAATCGAGAGCACGATGCGCACGGCCTGCACGCCGAGGGCGCGCCTCAGGTCGTCGCGCACGCCCTCGATCTGCGAGCCCTTGACGCCCGGACCCGGCTCGATCCAGTACTGCGTGATCACGGGACCGGGCTGCACGCCCTTCACCTCGGCGGGGATTCCGTAGTTGCGCAGCTTCGCCACGATGAGGCGGCTCGTCATCTGGATGGTCTCCTCGTCGGTGCGGCGCCGCGCAGGGTCCGCGTCGTCAAGGAGCGCAACGTCGGGGAGCCCGGTGGAGGAGGCGGCCGCGGGCGCGGCGGGCGCGGGCTTCCAGGCGGGCGCCGAGGACGGCGGGGAGGCAAAGGGAGCGGCGGGAGCGCAGGCAGCCGTC
>NZ_DAVZJY010000342.1:0-1706 GCF_052272535.1 Sutterella sp.
TCTGGCGGACGGCGCCGGAATTGCTCGGCGCAGTCCCGGAAGGCGACTTTTCGGGCACGCTCTGGGGCGGCAACCTCTGCCTCGTCGCGTCGCTTGTCGGCACCCCGTGGATGCCCGAAGCTGCGCACGAGGGCGGCATCCTCTTCCTCGAGGACGTGGCCGAACCCGCCTACAAGGTCGAGCGGATGCTCCTCACGCTCCTCGAAGCCGGGATTCTCGCGCGGCAGCGCGCGGTGATCCTCGGTGACTTCTCGAACGCCGACGACGCGGTGCGCTTTGAGGGCGACCAGACGCTCGCCGCGGCGCTGAGCTTCATCCGCTCGCGCCTTCCCGCGTCGATTCCGATGGCGGCGGGTCTGCCCTTCGGGCACGAGCCCGTGAAGGCGACGCTCCCCGTGGGCGTACCCGCGCAGCTCTCGCTCCGTGAGGGCGCCGCTGCGCTCACGTGGACGCTTCTCCCCGGGGGGATCGAGTGACGTCCGCCGCCCGCCCGCCGGTGCTGAGGTTCCTCAAGGCCTTTCTGTCGCTGCCCGCCTCGAGGAGCATCACCGCGCGCACGCTCGTGAAGCTCTTCCTCACGTCCCTGAAGCTCTACCCCGTCGCGCTCGCCGCGCAGACGATCGGCATGGCGGGGATCGCCGCGGCCTTCTGGACCTTGGGCGCCTCGCGTCCGGCCCTCATCATTTGGGGCGCCTTCGGCCTCGTGCAGCTCTGGGTGTCGCTCGCCTTCGTGAGGAGCTTCTGGCGCGACGGCCGGCGCGTCGAGCGCGTGCGGCTCTGGATCCGCCGCTGGACGATCCTCGCGGCGAGCGCCGGCCTCATCTGGGGCGCGGCAGGCGCGGCCCTGATGGTGCCGCAGTCGGGCATCTACCAGGTGGTGGTGGTCGCCGTGATCGTCGCCGTCACGTTCGCGAGCTGGCCCGTCTACTCGTGCTGGATGCCCTCGCTCACGGCCTTCACGCTCCTCTCGCTCGCGCCCGTGACGGTGTCGGTCGCCGCCCAGTACGGCGTCTCGCAGATGATCATGGCGCTCATCCTCCTCGTCGTGACGGGCTTCATCCTCTATTCGGGCCGGAGGTTGAACGAGATGATGCTCACCTCGATTCTCGCCGACGACCAAAACCAGCGCCTCGTGCAGCGCCTCAAGGTCGAGGTGACCCGCTCGGAGAACGCCCGGCGGGCGACCCAGAAGGAGAGCGAGCGGCGCGCGCAGTTCTTCGCCGCCGCGAACCACGACCTGCGCCAGCCGCTCCAGGCGATGGGAATCTTCCTGGACATCCTCAAGCGCCGCGCAACGCCGCAGACCGCCCCCGTGATCGAGCAGATCGCACAGGCCTCGGCCGCGATCTCGACGCTCGTCGAGCAGGTGCTCGAAGTGACCCGCATGGAGTTCGGGCGTCTCGAGCTCCACCCGGAGGTGATTTCGATCCCGGAGCTCTTCGCCGAAATCGATCGCGTCTACGGACCGCTCGCGCTCAAGAAGGGACTCAGGTTCCGCGTGCGGCCGATTCCGGCCGCCGTGACGACGGACCGGCTGATGTTGAAGCGCGCCCTGCAGAACCTCATCACCAATGCGCTGCGCTACACCGAGAAGCCCGGCGCCGAAGTGGTGGTGGCGGCGCGCCGCCTCGGGCGCACCCGCGTCTCGCTCGGCGTCTACGACGCCGGCCCCGGGCTCACCGCCGAAGAGAAGACCCGCATCTTCG
>NZ_DAVZJY010000343.1:0-1694 GCF_052272535.1 Sutterella sp.
CCGCTCGCCGTTGAACTCCCTCAGGTGCGCTCCGAAATCCGTGCACACCTTCGCCTGATGACGCCGTCGTGCCGCTACGCCGACATTCTGCTTCCCGATACGCTCGGGCCAGAGACCACCGACGCGGCCTGCCAGGGCGGCAGCCACGGCGACGTCGCCGAAATGCTCGCCATTCAGAAGGCGTGCGAACCCGAATTTGAGCAGAAGCCCTCCTGGGAGATCTGCCGCATGATCGCGCGCGAACTCGGACTCGAGGCGGAGTTCACCGAAGGCCGCACGCAGGAGGAGTGGGTGCGCTGGTGCTACGAGGAGACCCGCAAGAAGGTTCCGGAGCTCCCCGACTTTGAAACCTTCTGGAAGAACGGCCTCGCGAAGGTCTGGCACTACCGCAAGGACCCGCTCGCGCTCGAAGGCTTCCGAAAGGACCCTGTGAAGCATCCGCTCAAGACTCCGTCGGGCAGGATCGAAATCTATTCCGAGCGCCTCGCCAAGGAAACGGCCGACTGGGTGCTCGCCGAGGGCGACCAGATCACGCCGCTGCCGCAGTATTGGCGCACCTGGGACATGCCGGGCGACCCGGCTGCGGCGAAGAAGTACCCGTTGCAGTGCTTCGGCTTCCACGGTCACGGCCGCATCCACTCCACCTTCCACAACCTCCCGCGCCTGAGAAGCCTCCATCCTGACGCCGTCTACTTGAACCCGGTGGACGCCGCCCCGCGCGGCATCGCCGACGGCGACCTCGTGCAGGTCTTCAACGACCGCGGTGTCGTGCAGCTTCCCTGCCGCGTCACGCCCCGCATCATGCCGGGCGTCGTGACGATTCCGCAGGGCGCCTGGTACAAGCCCGAGATGATCGGGGGCGTCCGCGTCGACGTGGGTGGGTGCATCAACACCCTCACGAACCACCGCCCGAGCCCCTACGCCAAGGGCAACGCCCAGCACAACATCCTCGTCGATGTGCGCCGGGCGCCGCAGGCGAAGACGGAAGCGAACGCGTAAGGGAGGTAGTGGAAAATGGCACAGAAAGGTTTCTTCATCGACGTCTCGCGTTGCACCGGCTGCCGGACGTGCTCGGTTGCCTGCGCGGACAAGAACAATCCCCCCGCAGGCGTCAACTTCCGCCGCGTCGTGGAGTACGAAGGCGGCGAGTGGAAGCAGGACAAGAACGGCTGTTGGCGCGCCGACGTCTTCGCGTACTACGTCTCGATCGGCTGCAACGAATGCGCGGATCCCGCCTGCGTGAAGGTCTGCCCGACCAAAGCGCACTACAAGCGTTCTGAGGACGGCATCGTCCTCATCGACACGGCGAAGTGCATCGGCTGCGGCATGTGCGCGCGCGCCTGTCCCTATGGTGCGCCGTAGCTCGATCGCCAGCGCCGCAAGATGACGAAGTGCGACGCCTGCATCGAGCGCACATCGGCGGGCGGCATGCCCGTCTGCGTCGAAAGCTGCCCCGAGCGCGCGATCGAGTTCGGCGACATCGAGGAGCTTCGGCGCCGCCACGGCTCAGTCTCCGGCATCGCGCCCCTGGCGGACCCGGCGAAGACGAAGCCCTCGCTCGTCGTCAAGCCTTCGAAGAACGCCAAACCCGTGGGCTTCACGGGCGGGAAGGTGCACGCCTTCTGAAGATGCTCTTCGCCGCCTCGGGCACCGTGAGGCGTCGGGCGGCATGGGGCAATGCGCGGAGGCGCTCC
>NZ_DAVZJY010000344.1:0-1643 GCF_052272535.1 Sutterella sp.
GCGGCGTGGTGCGCGATCTGAATGAAGGGCTTCCCGTTCTCTTCGGCAAGGCGCCCGGCCAGGCGGGTTGAATAGAAGTCCGGATGAAGGTCCGCGGCGTAGGCTTGGGGCGCCTTCTCGAGGATGCGCTCCAGGTGAGCGACGGCGAGATCGAGCGCTTCGCACGACGAGACGTTCTCAAGGTCGCCGATGTGCTGCGTGAGGAAGAGCTCGTCGCCGCGGGTGGCGGCGGCGGCGTTTTTGAGAAACGCCCCCAGGGCGAGCACGTCCGGCGCTTTCTCCACCTTCGGGATCTTCACCGCCTCGGGCGTTACGCCGCGGGCGCGGCGCACCCAGAGGACCCCGGAATCCACGACGCGCGCCACGGAATCGTCGCAGCGCACGAGGATCTCTCGGTCGTGCATGAGGAAGCGCTCGGCGATGCGCCCGAGGCGCGCGAGCGCCTCGTCGTTGCCGATCACGAGGGGCTCGCCCCCGGGATTGGCGCTCGTCATCACGAGGAGCGGCTCCTGCGGGGCTTCCATCCAGGCGGTTCCCTCGGGTTCGCCCGTGAGGGCGTGAAGGAGCAGCGCATGCAGGGGCGTATAGGGGAGCATCATGCCCACCTCGGCGAGTCCCGGCGCAATGCCGGGCAGGGCCGCGGGCGACTCCGGGGCCTCTTCTTCGGCGCGCCGCAGCGACGGCGTCTTGCGGCAGAGCACGATCGGGTGGGCGGGGGAGAGGAGAAGCGCCTCCTCGTCCTTCGAGACCTCCACCCACCGGCGCGCGGAGGCGACGCCGGCGCACATGACGGCAAGGGGTTTTTCGTCGCGGCCCTTCCTTTGGCGCAGGCGCTTCACGGCCGCGGGATTTCGTGCGTCGCAGACGAGGTGGAAGCCCCCGATGCCCTTCAGGGCGACGATTTCGCCGCGCTTCAAGGCCGCAGCCGCTTCACGCACCGGGTCGCCCGTGAGCGCGCGGCCCGCCGCGTCCGTCCACGCGAGCTGCGGGCCGCAGACGGGGCAGGCGTTGGGCTGCGCGTGGAAGCGCCGGTCGGCGGGGTTCTCGTACTCGGCGAGGCACGCCGGGCACATGGGGAAAACCGCCATCGAGGTCTGCGGACGGTCGTAGGGGAGGCGCCGCGTGATCGTGAAGCGCGGTCCGCAGTGGGTGCAGTTCGTGAAGGCGTAGCGGTGCCGGCGGTTCGCCGGGTCGAAGACGTCCGCAAAGCAGGCGCGGCAGGTCGCGGCGTCCGCGGTGATCATCGTCGTGACGGCGCCGGCGTGCTCGGACGCTGCAATTCTGAAGGACGCGAAGCCCTTCACCTGCGCCGGAAAGGCCGAGATCGAGTCGATGCGGGCGAGCGGGGGCTTTTCGCGCAGAAGTTCGTCGGGGAAGGCGGCGAGCGCCGCCGGGTCCCCTTCGAGGTGCACGCCCACGCCCTGCGGGTCGTTGTAGACCTCGCCCGTGAGGCCGAGCGCGACGGCGATGCGCCAGACCGTGGGGCGGAACCCCACGCCCTGGACGAGTCCCTCGACGCGGATGAGCTGGGCTGCGGTCGCCATAAGACGGTTCTCCCAAGATTGCTCCTGATGGTTCGGGATCCGGACGGCCCGTGAGGAGCCGCGGGCGCTCAGGACGCCCGCAGTTCCGGGAAAGCCGGG
>NZ_DAVZJY010000345.1:0-1640 GCF_052272535.1 Sutterella sp.
AGGACGGCCTTCCGGTTGATCCGCAGCCCGCGGCACGCCGGGCGGGGGCTGCGCCGCGCGCAGATAAAAAGAGGGGGCGACGCTTTGCGCCGCCCCCTTCTAGGAGACCCCAAGACAGCGCCTCATGTTGTTGAAAGGAGGCGTTGCACCTCCGAGGCGACGATCCGCGAAGTCGACCCCTGACTTCATGTAGCGCGGATCAGCTGTCTTGCTTGAGATGAAGTATGCCCTTCATGAGAATGATTCGCAATGCCTCCGCGAAAGAAAACCACTCTCATTTGCGCCGACTTCATCAAACATTGATTGACGTCAAGGCGGGGTGGATGTAGCTCCGAACTCCGGCCGCTTCGGCCCCCGCCCCCTCCCTTGGACGGAAGGAAAAACCCTCTAGGGTGTTTCTGCAATATCTATTGGATTGCATCATCAACATGCTCATATTCCTAAAAATATGTGTGTTCTCCATACCGTTTTCGCAAGCAAAAACGCGCGTCGGCACGTAATCTTCACTTCACCGCAGCGTGAAACGCGGCGCCCGATGAGACGGCTCCGCGGCGCACCGGGGCTCCCCAGGGATCCCGTGAAGCAGCCATCCGCAACCCAAGAGGTCAGCCATGTACTTCTGGTTCACAACCCAAACCGCACCGGGGGCGGCGCGCTAAGAACGCACCGCCTGACGCACAAAATGATGAACATCCTCGTGAAGATCAGCCAGTTCGTGAACAAAACGTTTGCCCTTTGGGTCGTCGCCGCCGGCGTCCTCGGCTTCCTTTTCCCCGAGGTGTTCAAGCTTGTAGGGCCGTACGTGCCGGTTCTCCTCGGCGTCGTGATGTTCGGCATGGGCCTCACGCTCACCACGGCGGACTTCCGTGAGATCTTCCGCCGTCCGCGCGACGTCTTCGTCGGGATCATCGCTCAGTTCACGATCATGCCGCTCTCGGCCTGGGCGCTCTGCTGGGCCTTCCAGTTGCCGCCCGACCTCGCCGTCGGCATGATGCTCCTCGGGTGCGCCCCGGGCGGCACGGCCTCGAACGTCGTCACCTTCCTCGCCCGCGGCGACGTCGCGCTCTCCGTGACGATCACCTCGTGCACGACGCTCATGGCGCCCGTGGTCACCCCCGCGTTGATGTACTTCTTCGCCAGCCAGTGGCTCGCCATCGACCCGGCCGCGATGTTCATGTCGATCGTCCAGGTGATCCTCCTCCCGATCGCCGCCGGCGTGATCGTGCACCGCATCTTCGGCAGCCGCGTGAAGCAGGTCACCGCTGCGCTCCCGATCGTCTCCGTCGCCGCCATCGTGGTGATCATCTCCGCCGTCGTGGCGGGCACCAAGGGCTCGATCGTGAACGCCGGCTTCGTCGCCTTCGCGGCGGTCGCCATCCAGAACGCGATCGGCATGGGTCTGGGGTACTTCCTCGGTCGCATGCTCGGCATGGACGAGGCCAAGTGCAAGTGCCTGTGCTTCGAGGTGGGCATGCAGAACTCCGCCCTCGGCGTGGCCCTGGCCGGCGTGCACTTCGCCGCCGCCCCGATGACGGCGCTCCCGTCCGCGATCGGCGCGCTCAGGCACAACATCTCCGCTCCGGTGGTCGCCACCTTCTTCCAGATGAGGCATGCGAAGAAGGCCGAAAAGCCCGGGGCCG
>NZ_DAVZJY010000346.1:0-1631 GCF_052272535.1 Sutterella sp.
GACGTCCGCCGCTGCCGCGGCGGTCGAAGACGCCCCGGCGCCCGCCATCGCCGCGAAGAAGACCGCAGCGCGGCGCACGAAGATCGAGGCGACGGCCGGAATGCCCGGCCTGATCGGCCAGGCGCCCGTGAAGAAGCGCGCGCCGCGAAAGGCGGCCGGCGCCAAGACCGCCAAGGCGAAGACCACGAAGAGCGCTTCGCGCGGGCGGCGCGCGAGCGTGATTGACGCGGGCGCCCTCATCTCTGCGGAAAAGAACGGCGCCGCGCAGGAGCGGCTCGCCGAGTCGGCCGAGGCGCTCGAAGGCGCGCGCGAGTTTGAGGAGGCCTTCCCCCTCATTCTCGACATGCCGTTTGAAGATCCGGAGGCGCCGCGCACGGGCCCGGCGAAGCTCCCCGACCTGAGGTTGATCGAGGAGCTCGAGGCGCAGGCGCGGGAGGAGAAGCGCTGGCGCAGGATCGCGATGAAGCCCAAGAAGAAGCCCGCCGCGACGGGAAGCGCCGCGGTGCGCGCGAAGCTCGCCGACCTGCTCAGGTCTTCGCTCGAAGAGGCGGCCGACCATCTCCTCGGGCGCTCGAGCCCTGAATTCGCCCTCGTGCCCCTCAACCCGGTGCGCGTGATCGTCGCGGTTTCGGGCGGACGCGACTCGATGGCGCTCCTCGACGTCGCCGCGCGCCTCTTCAAGGAGAAGCGCCAGGCGCTCATCGCCGAACTCGAGGCCGTCTACGTCCACCACGGGTACGAGTCCGGAGCGGACGCCTGGGAGGAGCTCTGCCGCTCGGAGTGCGCCAAGCGCGGGATTCCCTTCCGCACGGTGCGCGTGCGCGTCGCCCTGAAGGGCGAGGGCGTCGAGGCCGCGGCCCGCGAGGCGCGCTACCGCGCACTCGCGCACTTTGCGCTCAAGGAGGGGTTCGACATCGTGATGACGGCGCATCACGAGGACGACCGCATTGAAACGTTCCTCCTGCAGTGGATGCGGGGCGCCGGGCTCGAGGGGCTCGCGGCCTTCCCGGAGGCGCGCGAGCTCGCCTCGCCCTCCGTTGAGGATGCGCCGGCCGTGCAGGCCGGCCGCCAGGCGTTTCTGCTGCGCCCCTGGACGGGCGTGCCGCGCCGCGACATTGAGCGCTACGTGAAGAGCAGAAAGCTCGCCTACGTCGACGACCCGGACAATGTAAATCCGCAGTTCTCAAGGAGCCGCGTGCGCGGCGAGGTGATTCCGCTGCTCGAGAAGATCCGCCCGGGCTTTCGCTCGGCTGCGGCCCGGTCGGTGTCCTTGGTCGCGGAGGCGCTCGACGTGTTGAAGAGCGTCGCGCGCTCGGACCTCGAGCGGTGCCGCTCCGAAGAGCGCCCCCGCGGACTCTCGATCTTCCGGCTGCTCGAGCTCATTCCTGCGCGCCAGGCCTGGTGCCTGCGCGCGTGGCTCTCCGAAGAGGGGCTGCGCCCCATCTCGAAGGCGCGCCTTGAGGACATGCTTCGGCAGGTGCACGAAGCGCATTCGGACGCGACCTTCGCGATCCGGCTCCAGGGTCGGGAGCTGCGCCGCTGGGGCGCGGACCTCGTGATCCGCGACGCGGTGGTGAGCCGGTCTGGCGCCGAGCGCAGCGCCGTCGTGCAGACATCGCAGGGCGCGATCG
>NZ_DAVZJY010000347.1:0-1629 GCF_052272535.1 Sutterella sp.
CGCCGTCGGGCGGAACTTCTCGATGCGCGTGCGGGCCCGGTTGGAGAGCCAGATGCCGAGCACGAAGCTCATCACGACGATGATCACCTGCAGGATCACGTTCTCCCAGGTGAGGTTCGCAAAGAGGCTCTCAAAGAACCGCCCGAACCAGTGCGTGGTGTCAATGATCGCGTCGGCGGCGTTGTCGATGTCCTTGGCGCCGAAGTCGCCCGAGGCGGCGTTGGCGGCGGCGCGGGCGGCGTCGATCGTCTGATCGGCCGCGGCGGCGGCCTGAGTGGCTTGCGTCATTGTCTTTGTCGTGAGAAAGGACGTGCTGGAGAAGGAGCACCGCTCCTGGCGACCGCCGGGGTCTTTTGGACCAAGGGCGAGTTCACCGTGCGGATGCGGCGAGCATGCGATTGTAGAGAAAAACGCTTGGGACGGAAGCGCTTTCTTCCGACCGGGCGAGCGAACGATTTATCTGACAAATCTTGCCGCCGATCAAAGCCAGAGCATCAGCGCCGTCATAAAGGCGATCGAGCAGACGATCGAGAGCGAGTTGATCGTGCAGGAGAGCGCCACGCGGCCGACGTCGTTAAAGCACTGCGCGGTGAAGATCGCGCAGACGGCCGACAAGGGCGCGAAGGCGATGATCGTGAGGACCTTTCTCACCTCGGCGTCGAAGGGCGCGAAGTTGTAGAAGAGGAGCGCGAGCACGAGGGCGACGGCGTAGCGGTTGAGGAGGACGCCGAGAATCCGCGTCACCGTCTTGCGGTCGAGGTGAAGCTCGAACCCGACGCCGATCATCATCATCGCGAGGAAGGGATTCGCGGCGCCCACGATGTCCGTGAGCGCGAGCACGGGCTTGGGCATGTGGATGCCGAGCGCGGCGAAAAGGGTCATCAGAAGGTAGACGTCGAGCGGAATCGAGGAAAACATGCGCTTCAGGAAGAGCCGCACGCCGCCGCCCTCGCCTTTGCCGGCCACCGCCGCGGCCATCGAGTAGGTCGCGCCCGTGCACATGATGGAGTTCCCGGTGTCGAAGAGGCAGGTCGCCACGACGCCCACGGGCCCGAGGAAGCTCTGGATGAAGGGGAGCGTGAAGCACCCGATGTTGTATCCGGAGTAATTGATCATGTTGAAGGCCTGCTCGGCCGCGCCCCGGCGGCCGGCGGCGAGCCACCCCGCGCCGATCGTCACGAGGTTGCAGAGGACCCCGAGAAGGACGAGCGAGAAGAGCGCGAAGTCCACCGAGATGCGGGAGAAGTTCGAGATCACCGCGCAGGGAAGCGTGATCTTGAGGACGATCGCCGCGATGAGGCGGAAGTCCTCCGCCTTGAAGAAGTGGATGCGCTTGAGGGCGTAGGCGCCGATGATGATCAGCACGAAGGCCGCGACTTTTGTGAGGACGGTTTCCATGACGCGTTCCTGAAAAAGGGCGTCGGATGGGCGCCGGTGCGGCGATTATAGGAAGGCTTCCGTCCCAGCCACGTGGGGAGCCTCCGGCGAAGCTTTGGTGAGCGCCCGCCCCTCCGGGGGAGCCTTTCGCCCCCGCAGCCCTCAGGCGTCGAGGCGCTCCGAGAACCGGATGAGGAAGAGGTCCGTGCGGGATTGCGCCGGCGGGCGGCGGCCGACGATGATGCGCGCGGC
>NZ_DAVZJY010000348.1:0-1626 GCF_052272535.1 Sutterella sp.
TGAGCGTTGGTCAAGTGGAGAATCCCCGTCCTTCAGGGCGGGGAGTGCGTCAAGGGCGCAGGGCGGGCGGCCCGTCCGCCCGAGCTCTCCTGGAGGCCCTCGGCGCCGCGCCGGGGACGCGGCGCGCGCGGCAGTGCGTACAATTCATTCATGCGGTGTGCGCCCGTCGTTGAACGGCCGGACGCGCGCCCGTCGTTCTTTCCGCTTCCGGCCGCGCCCCATTTTTGGAACGGGCGCTGCGGCCGCGGGCGGTCCTTCTGCGGCCGGTGCGCCGCGCGAAACCCTCCCTTCAGCGCTTCGTCATGTCTTCGGTTGAGATTCTGATTCCGATCCTCGTCATTGCGGTCGTCCTCATCGGCCTCGTCTACTGGCGCTCCAAGCGCGAGGAGAAGCGCGCAAGCGCCCCCGGCATGGGGAGCCTGAGGTCGATCAAGACCGAGGATCCGCTCGTCGAGTCGGCCGCCCGCGTCGAGCCCGGGCTCGTCTCCGCGGCGAGCATCGAGAAGGCGGCCGCACAGGCCGCCGCCGCGGCCGAGGTGGACCGCGAGCCCGCCTCCGCCGCCGCGGGCGAACCCTCCGCGGAGCCCCCTGTCTACGACGTCCTCGAGCGCGAGGAGGCCGAGAGGAAGGCCGCCGAAGCCGCCGAAAAGGAGGAGGAGCCCGAAGACGAGGAGGAGGAGAGCCCGAAGGCCGCGGCCGCGCGCGAGACGCCGCCCGTGGATCCGGCGCTCGAGTGGCTCCTCGACATCGCGCCCGTCGAGGGGATGCAGTTCGCCCTGGGCGGCGTGAAGAGCCTCAAGCTCGAGCTCGAAGGGCTGGGACTCGCGCTCGCCGTGCACGTCTTCGCGCAGTCCTCCAAGGACGGGCTCTACTACGAGTCCGACGAACTCACCGGCCCCGCGCGCCACGTGGTCGCGGCCCTGGCGCTTGCCAACCGCGCCGCGCATCTCGACGAAGTCTCCGCCTCGCGCTTCTTCCAGGTGCTCGAGCAGTCGGCCG
The DNA here is from genome assembly GCF_052272535.1 of Sutterella sp. NCBI lineage: Bacteria > Pseudomonadati > Pseudomonadota > Betaproteobacteria > Burkholderiales > Sutterellaceae > Sutterella > Sutterella sp. The sequence goes on from NZ_DAVZJY010000348.1 coordinate 1,000, forward strand.
CGCAGAACGGCGTGCCCATCCGCCGCGAACTCGAGCCCGTGCAGGCCGTGCAGCGCTCCGAGGGCCTCAAGCACTTCATCGACTACTTCGACCGCAGGATCGAGGTGCTCATCACGCCCACCGACCCGGAGACCTCCTTCGACTTCGACGTCGTGGACCACGCCGCCAAGGCCGCGGGCTTCACCGCGGCGAGCGGCCGCTGGGAGATGAAGCTCGACCCGGCCGAACGCGATCCGGTCTTCACGCTCTCCTTCGGCACGGACGGCACGCAGACGCTCGTCCTCGCCTACGACCTGCCCTTGGGGAGCCTCTCCCGCGGAGACCTGAAGCGGTTCTTTGCGCTCGCGAACGACCTGGCCGCGCGCCTCGACGGCCTCTGGAGCGACTGCTCGCGCCGTCCGATCGATGCCGGCGGCGCGATGTTGATCGCCGAGACGGTCGCCGAACACGCGCGCCTGATGACCGAAAAGGGCGTCCCGCCCGGGTCGCCGCGCGCGCAGCTCCTCTTCTCGCACTGAAGACGCTTTCGGGAGCGCCCGCTCCCGTCTTCAGTCGCCCTCCCGCAACCCTTTCTCCCGCCGCCGCGCTCCGGACGCCAGTCGTCCGGGCCGCGGCGGCGTTGACTGA
>NZ_DAVZJY010000349.1:0-1607 GCF_052272535.1 Sutterella sp.
GATAGTTGGTTGTATTTCCAGTGAAAGTAGGTCATCGCCAGGCTCCCTACAAAGAAAACCCCATCAGGCTCCCGTCTGGTGGGGTTTTCGCTTTTTCGGCCCCGCGGCGGCCGGTAGAATCTCCGCTCGTGCCCATCCACCTCCATCGAGACCCAGAGCGACATGCCCGACGACTCCCTCTTTGGCAACGACGCGCCCGCCGCGGCGCCGCGCCCGCGTACCGCGCAGAAGCCCGTCCAGCCCATGCTGCAGCCTCTTGCCGAGCGCATGCGGCCGCAGACGCTCGACGAAGTGATCGGGCAGAAGAAGCTCATCGGGCCCGGCGCGCCGCTGCGGGTGGCTTTTGAGAACCGCCGTCCCCACTCGATGATTCTCTGGGGCCCTCCGGGCGTCGGAAAGACGACGCTTGCGCGCCTCATGGCGAATGCCTTTGATCTGCCCTTCATCGCGATCTCTGCGGTTCTGGGCGGCGTGAAGGACATCCGCGACGCGGTGGACGCCGCCCGGCGCACCATGGCGGCGACCGGGCGTCCCACCGTGGTCTTCGTCGACGAGGTGCACCGCTTCAGCAAGAGCCAGCAGGACGCGTTCCTGCCGCACGTCGAGTCGGGGCTCTTCATCTTCGTCGGCGCCACGACCGAGAACCCCTCCTTCGAAGTGGTGGGGGCGCTCCTTTCGCGCTCGACCGTCTACCAGCTCACGAGCCTCTCGGCGGACGAAACGATGGAGCTCATCAACCGCGCGCTCGCGCGCGAGTTCCCCGAGCTCAAGGTCACCGACGAGGCGAAGGGCATCCTCGTCTCGCTCGCCGACGGCGACGCGCGGCGGTGCCTGAACGCTCTCGACGTCTGCTGCACGATGGCGCGCGAACGGCACGTCGCCGAGGTGGATGCCGCGTTCCTGAGGAAGACCACACCGGCCACGTTGCGGCGCTTCGACAAGGGGGGCGACAACTTCTACGACCAGATCAGCGCGATGCACAAGTCCGTGCGGGGCTCGGACCCCGACGGGGCGCTCTACTGGATGATGCGGATGCTCGACGGCGGGTGCGACCCCCGCTACATCGCCCGCCGGCTCATGCGCATGGCGGTCGAGGACATCGGCCTCGCCGACCCGCGGGCGGCGACGGTGGCGGTGGAGGCCGCGGAGATCTATGAGCGCCTCGGGAGCCCCGAAGGGGAGCTCGCGCTCGGGCAGGCCGCGGTCTACCTCGCCTGCGCCCCGAAGAGCAACGCCGTCTACAAGGCGATGAACGAGCTGCGTGAGTTCATCCGCAAGGACGGCTCGCGCCCCGTGCCGATGCACCTGCGCAACGCCCCGACGAAGCTCATGAAGGATCTCGGCTACAAAGAGGGCTACCGGTACGCCCACGACGAGCCGGGCGCCTTCGCCGCGGGCGAGGTGTACCTCCCCGAGGGGCTTGAGGGCCGCCGCTGGTACGTGCCCACCGACCGCGGGCTCGAGGCGAAGATCGCCGAGAAGCTCAAGGGGCTCGAAGCCCTGAACGAAGCCGCCCGGAAGGCCGGCCGCGGCCGCCGCCGCGGACAGGGCTGATTTGCATGCGGGCGTGGAAACCGCGAAAATGACAGTTTCCCGTGACGGCGGCT
>NZ_DAVZJY010000350.1:0-1606 GCF_052272535.1 Sutterella sp.
GAAGCCTCGCCCAATTCCTAACGGAATTGGGCGGGGAGCAGTCACTTTGAGCGGATCGCACCGGCGTGCGGAAGTCCTTTTCGATCAGCGCATTGCCGCATTCTCTTCCGGGACGGAGAGAATGCGGCGGCGGGGATGAAGCTGCCGGCGTCCTCAGGGCGTCTTCAGCTCGAACTTGTGGCACTCGTTGCAGGTGAGCGTGCTCTTCTGGTGGCCCTTGTGGCAGGTCGCGCAGTCGCGCTCGCCGTAGTGCGAGATGTGCGGATTCGGATGGTCCTTGGCCGTGCGCTCGGCGAGCTTCGCGTACGAGCCGTGGCAGGCGAGGCACGCGTCCTTCCTCACGGGCTTGGCGAAGTCGCCCGACTTGTGGCAGACGGCGCAGTCGAACTTCTTGGCAACGTGCCGTTCGGCCGTGGTGCCCGCAGCGGGGTTCGTCGGGGCGGCGCTGGCGGGGAGCGCGCAGGCGCAGGCGAGCGCGAGCGCCGCGGCGCCGAAGAGAATGTTCTTGATGTTCTTCATTTTCAGGGTCCTTTTCATCCGGGGTTCATCAGCCGCGCTTGTGCTGGCGCGCGAGTTCGCGGGCGGCGATGCGTCCGAAGACGAGCGCTCCGCCCAACTGGCTCCCGCCGATGTAGTTGCCGTAGAAGAGGCCGCCCGCCGCGTTGCCGCAGGCGTAGAGGCCGCGGATGGGCCGGTCCTCGTTCGAGACGATCTGCGCGCGGGCGTTGATCTTCGGGCCGCCGAAGGTGGCCGTGATGCCGCCCTGGAAGGGGAAGGCGTAGAAGGGCCCCTGGTCGAGGGGCTGGGGCGACTCGAGCGAGCAGGGAGGATTGAGCTCGCGGAGCTTTCCGGCCTTCAGCGCGTCGTTGTAGGTCTTGAAGAGGTCGAGGAGCACCTTGGGCTCGATGCCCATCTTCCGGGCGAGCTCCTCGGGCGTGTCGGCGACGAGCACCTTCGTGTGCATGGCGAGGAACTTCTTCGCCGCGCCCGCGGCCTTGGGCCAGTGGCTGTCGATCACGTGGTAGGCGAGGTTCTCGGGCGTGCGCTCGACCGTCGCGAGCGACTTCTGCGTGTACGTGTAGACCTCGTCCATGAAGCGGTGCCCGCGCACGTCGACGTCGATGCCCTGCCCCGCGTCGATCACGAAGTTCGGGTTGGCGTGCGTCTCCTCCACGATCGGGCCGCAGTGGAACTGGTCCATGTGCACGAGCTTGGCGCCGAGCGCCCCGGCGAGCGTCACGTTTTCGCCCGTCACCGAGGGCGAGCCGCGCAGCACGAGGCGCGAGAGCGGGCCGCCCATGTAGCGGCAGAGCATTTCGCGGTTGGCCGAGAACCCGCCCGTGGCGACGACCACGCCGTCGCGCGCATGGTACTCAACCCAACCGTCGTCGTTCACGGCCTTCACGCCCGAGACGCGGAAGGTCTCGTCGGTGAGGAGCTCCATCGCCTTGGTGTTGTAGTGAATCGGAATCGAGCGCTTCGCGCAGGCGTCGAGCAGATAGGCGATGAGCCGCGCACCGCCCGTGATGCCGTCGCCCTGGACGTTGTGCATGCGCCAGAGAAGCGGCCAGGGCTTGCGGCCGATCTTCGCGAACTTGACGCCCAC
>NZ_DAVZJY010000351.1:0-1602 GCF_052272535.1 Sutterella sp.
ACTAACATTCCGGCCTCGCTAACCTCGCCCTGAAGGACGGGGCTTGCGCGAGGCCGGTTTTTTGGTCATCCTCTCGCAGGGCCTCTCGCTCGTGAAGCTCGACATTCTGTCGCTCTCTGAATTCGCGCAGAAGACTTCGCTCAACCCCGCGCGCATGCTGCGCCTCACGCAGAAGGGTCACCTCTCGGTGGGCGCCGACGCCGACATCACGGTCTACGACTTCGCGACGCAGGAGCCGAAGTACTCCTTCGTTGAAGGGCGCAAGGTGCTCTGGAAGGGCGACGTCGTCGCCAAGGGCGCGACCGTGATCTGCACGGAGCGCGGCGTGAAGGCGATTGAAGCCCGCGGCATGAAGGCGATCGCCGTCGACCCGGGCCGTCAGGTCGAGCGCGTCCCGGCGCTCTGACGAGAGGCACGACGCCGCGCGCCTCCCGTCCTTCCGGGCGGGAGGCGCATCCAAAACGGGCGCTCCCCGAGAGCTTCGGGTGCGCCCGCTTTTGCTTTCCGAGATGCCGGAGGCTCACCCGGCCGCAGGGCTTCTCAGCCCTCCAGCAGGATGTTCACGCGCTCGCGCATCGTGTCGGCGTCCACGGGGCCGACGTGCTTCCAGATGGGTTCGCCTTTGCGGTCGTAGAAGATCTGCGCGGGCATCTCGTCGATCAAGTAGACGTCCTCGATCCCCTGCCACTCGTCGATGTCGATCGTGATGAAGGCGGCCTTGTCGCCGTACTCCTTCTGCATCTGCTTCATGAGCTCGGCCATCTCCGGGCAACTTGCGCACCAGGAGGCGCCGAAGTCCACGATCGTCACCTTGCCCTTCACGGGGAACGGAACGTCCTTGAGGTTGCGCCGGGGCGTCTTCTTGGCGGCGGTCTGGTTCTGGGTCTTTTCGGATTCCTTCCCGGCCTCGGCCGCTTCGACCGCTCCGACGGTCGTGAGCATTGCCGCGGTGATGCCCGCACCGATGAGCTCTCGTCTCTTCATGATTCTTCTTCCTTCTCAAAGTGAATGCGTTTTGCTTTTCCCATCCGGCCCGTCCGTCCTCAGGGCGCGACGCGTCCGGTGAGCGTGCCTTCGGACATGTCGTAGATCCGCGTGGAGCTCTCGAGGCTGAAGGCGTCGTGAGTCACCATGAGGACGGCCCCGCCCTCCCGGGTCAGCTTCCCGAAGATCTCCACCACGCTCCGGGCGCTCGCCGGGTCTAGGTTCGACGTGGGTTCGTCGGCGACGATGAGGGCGGGCGAGCACATCAGTGCGCGCGCGACGGCCGCGCGACGCAGCTCGCCCCCGGAGAGCGCGTTCGGGTACTGAAGGGTCAGGTCCGCCAACCCCACGTCGGCGAGGAGCTGCTTCGCACGGCCTTCGGGCTCGGGCCCGCGGGATCCCGCGAGGTACCACGGCAGCCGCACGTTCTCCTCGATCGTGAGGGTTGGGATGAGGCCCGCCGTCTGCGGGACGTACCCCACCCGGGCGTTTCTCAATTCGGAGCTCTCGGCGTCTGTGAGGCCCGCGAGCGCCCGGCCGCAGAGGGTCACCCCGCCTTCGGTCGGGGGGAGCAGCCCCACGAGGATGTTGAGCAGAGTGGACTTCCCCGAGCCCGAG
>NZ_DAVZJY010000352.1:0-1596 GCF_052272535.1 Sutterella sp.
CGCCGCCGCGGACAGGGCTGATTTGCATGCGGGCGTGGAAACCGCGAAAATGACTGTTTCCCGTGACGGCGGCTCCCGCACGCCGTCCGCACGACGTGAATTCCCGCGCAGCGGGGGCGCCCCGGTCGACGGGGGGCCCTCCACCGCGCTACTCAAACACCCTAGGACAAGAGAACATGCTCGATGTGACGATGCTCAGGAAGAACCTCCCGGAAGTGGTGGCTCGCCTGAAGACGCGCAATTTCGATTTCCCCGTGGAGGCCTTCACTGAGCTCGAGGACCGCCGCAAGAACGTGCAGCAGAAGACCGAGGAGCTGCAGGCGCTGCGCAACGCGCTCTCGAAGGACATCGGCATGAAGAAGAAGGCGGGTGAGGACGCGACCGAGCTCCTCGCCAAGGCCGCCGCCATTCCCGCCGAACTCGCCGAGCTGCAGAGCGAGCTCGATGAGACGCTCGAGAAGCTCCACGACCTGCTTCTGCGCGTGCCGAACCTCCCCTCGCCCACGACGCCGATCGGCAAGGACGAAACCGAGAACGTCGAGGTTCGCCGCTGGGGCACCCCGCGCACCTTTGACTTCGAGATCAAGGACCACGTGGACGTCGGCGCCCCGCTCGGGCTCGACTTCGACACGGCCGCGAAGCTCTCGGGCGCGCGCTTCTGCTTCATGAAGGGCGAGGTCGCGCATCTGCACCGCGCCCTCGCGCAGTTCATGCTCGACGTCCATACGCGTGAGCAGGGCTACACCGAGTGCTACACCCCCTACATCGTCACCGCTTCGACCATGACGGGCACGGGTCAGCTGCCGAAGTTCGAAGAGGACCTCTTCGCCGCGAAGAAGGGCGGCGCCTACAGCGACATGGAGCAGATGTACCTCGTGCCGACCGCCGAGGTGACGCTCACCAACTCCGTCGCCGGCAAGATGCTCAAGGCCTCCGACCTTCCCATCTACCTCACGGCCCACACGCCGTGCTTCCGCTCCGAGGCGGGCGCCTACGGCCGCGACACGCGCGGCATGATCCGCCAGCACCAGTTCGACAAGGTCGAAATGGTGAAGATCGTCCGCCCTGAGCACTCCTACGACGAACTTGAGAGCCTCACGCGCGACGCCGAGTCGATCCTCCAGAAGCTCGAGCTGCCGTACCGCGTCATGGCCCTCTCGACGGGCGACATCGGCTTCGGCTCGTGCAAGACCTACGACCTCGAGGTCTGGATCCCCGCGCAGAACACCTACCGCGAGATCAGCTCGTGCTCGAACTGCGAGGACTTCCAGGCCCGCCGCATGGGCGCGCGCTTCAAGGACGAGAACGGCCGCAGCCGCCTCGTGCACACCCTGAACGGCTCGGGCCTCGCCGTCGGCCGCACCTTGGTCGCCGTCCTCGAGAACTACCAGAACGCTGACGGGTCGGTGACGATCCCGACGGCGCTGCGTCCCTACATGAACGGCAAGGAGAAGATCGTCCCCGCCGGGGAGTAAGGAAGAACCTCCTCCGTCCGGGATCCATTAGGGCGCCGGTCCGGCGCCCGGGAAGAGGTCCCGAACGGCGGAGCCCCGAACGCACGAAGCGCTGGCGCCCGTCTGCGGACGGTCCCGGCGC
>NZ_DAVZJY010000353.1:0-1573 GCF_052272535.1 Sutterella sp.
CTTCCGGGCCTCCCGCCCGCCCGGAGGGCCGCTCCCGGCTAGAAGAGCGTCGCCTCGAACGCAGCCCCGGGCGCTTCGCGTGCGCTCACGGAAAGCCCGAGGAGCCGCACCCCGCCCTGCGGGATTTCCACGGCGCCGAGAAGCTTCTTCGCGGCGGCGAAGATGCCGCGCTCGTCCCCGAACGACCCCGGCGCGGTGACGCTGCGGGTGAGCGTGCGGAAGTCCGCGAAGCGGATCTTGAGCGTCAGCGTGCGGCCGCGGAAGTCGTGCCGGCTCATGCGACGGGCGAGGTCCGCGGCGATCGCGGCGAGCCGGCGCTCGAGCTCCGCATAGCCGCGCACGTCCTCGGAGAAGGTCTCCTCGCACCCGACGCTCTTCCTCTCCCGGAAGGGCCGCACGGGACGCGAGTCGATGCCGCGGGCGAACTTGTAGAAGAGCGCCCCGACTGCGCCGAAGCGGTCGGTCAATTCCGTGAAGCTCTTCCGTCGGAGCTCCCACCCGCAGGTGACGCCCATCTCGTGGAAGCGCTTCGCGGTCGCGGGCCCCACGCCCCAGAAGGCCTCGATCGGGAGCGCGTCGATGAAGTCCTGCGCGCGGTCCGGGTGGACCGTGAAGAGCCCGTCGGGCTTGCGCCAGTCCGAGGCGATCTTCGCGAGGAACTTGTTGTAGGAGACGCCCGCGCTCGCCGTGAGGTTGAGTTCGCGCCGGATGTCCGCCTTGATGCGACGCGCGACTTCGGTGCCGTATTCGATCCCGAGCTTGTTGTCGGTGACGTCGAGAAACGCTTCGTCGATGGAGAGGGGCTCCACGAGGTCGGTGTATCGCGAGAAGATCTCGCGGATCTCGGCCGACACCTCCTTGTAGCGGCTCATGCGGCCCTCGACGAAGATGAGTTGGGGGCAGAGCTGCATCGCGCGGGTGCTCGGCATGGCGCTCCTCACGCCGAAGGGGCGCGCCTCGTAGCTCGCCGTCGCCACCACCCCGCGGCAGTCGGCGTGCCCGACCGCGATCGGCCGGCCGCGCAGCTCCGGGCGGTCGCGCTGCTCGACGGACGCAAAGAATGCATCCATGTCCACATGGACGATGCGGCGCGTGAGGTCGTTGGGAAAGACGGGGTCTGCGAGCGACATGGGCGGTTGGGTACTGAAGGAAATTCGGGCTGCGTCCTTAATTCTATGGTCAAAACCGCTTGAGGTACCGGTTCGCCGCTCCACCCGAAGAGCCCGTCAGAGCGCTCCGACTACGACAAACACCCGGTGCGGCGGGCGCACCGCGTCTGCTATTGTGAACGGCATGACGACTCAGAACCACCGCGCCTCAGGCGCCTTCTCCTTTTATTACGCGTATCCGTACGCTTCGCTGCGGGTGCGTCGTTCGTTCTGACCGTCAGAACCGAATCCTCGAAGCCCGCAGCTCTGCGGGCTTCTGCGTTTCTGGAGGCGGCGCCCTTCCATAAACGCCCCGGGAGGCCCGTCGAAGCCGCCGGTCTTCAGCTCAGACCTTCTCCTTCCATCGACGTTACCAAACCGAGCCGTAAAGCCCCGTCATTCATGGAGGGGATATAAGGCGACGC
>NZ_DAVZJY010000354.1:0-1521 GCF_052272535.1 Sutterella sp.
TCGAAGCGGGTCCTTGCGCCGGGCCGATGCAAAAAAGGCGCCGGAGACCCCGACGCCTTTGATGCGGAGTTGATCCGCCGCACAATGGCGGAGCCGCTCCTTTGACCTCACGCGCAATGCTAATTCAAAGCGCCTGTTCTGGGCAGGGAGGTTTCCCCGCGCCCTTTTGCAGAATTGGAAAAGAGGGATTTCCACTTTCCGCTCGGCGCCCCGCACCGTGTAGGATTCGTCCTTTGAAGGGGCGCGGGCGGCGCGGAGACTGCTCCCGGCAGCGCGCCTTCTTTTTCTTGGAGTTTCGAATCATGAAAACCTTCCGTTCCGGCACTGCGCTCCCCGCGCTTCTCCTCTCGGGCGTGATGCTCGCTGCCGCGGGCTGCGCGCAGAAGAACGCTGGCCGACGACGCCGGCGGCGCCGGCCGCCGCCGCAGCCGAGGTGCGCGCGCTCTCGGGCGTCTACGAAGGGATGCTCCCGTGCGCGGACTGCGCGGGCATCCGCACGGCGCTCTATCTGCGGGCGGAGGGCACCTACACGCGCGTCTCGCACTACGAGGGCACGGACGGAGCGTTCGACGAGGGCGGCTCCTGGCGGCTCGAGAAGGACCGCATCGTCTTCACGCCCGCGGCCGCGAAGGACGAGATCTGGGCGGCCCGTCCGATTCCGCAGGGCCTGCGGCTCCTTGACCGCGAGGGCGGGGAGGCCGAAGGTCCCTTGGCGCCGATGTACGACTTGAAGCGCAACTGAAGTCGGGCGCACGCCTTCTTCAGCCTGCGCGAAGACTCGCGGCATAGACTCGGGGGACAAACCATCCCCAACTGCGGGCGGTCGTCCTCCGGACTCATGCAGGAGCCCGGCAGCGGCGCCCACGGCCGCACTTCATCCCGGAATCTACGTCATGACCTCTCTCCGCCGCAGTCTCTCCCTCACTTCCGCCGCGCTTCTCCTTGCGGGAATGCTTGCCGGCTGCCAGAGCGTTCCCGTCGATGAAAACGGGTTCGAGCTCTCCGGTGCGCGGCTCGCCGCCGCCACGGCCGAGGCGCCTGCACCGAAGATGACGCCCGACGTCGAGCGCGTGATGCGCCAGGTCTTCGCCTACGACGCGTCGATTCCCGTCTCGAGCGCCTTCGAGCAGTACGGCGCCTGCGACCCCAAGACCCGCGTCTGGGAGGAGCTCGAGCCCGGCGACGTGCAGTTCTCCTGCCGCTACGACGACGGCTCGATCGTGCAGTTCGACTTCCGCGTGGACGCCGCGAAGTCCGTGCGCCTCGCGATGGTGACCTTCACGACGATGAACGATGCGGAGTTCGCGGGCGTGAGCCTGCGCGGCCCCGACGCCGAGGACATGCTGAAGCGCATCTACATGAACCAGCCGCTCTTCTGACGCGGCCGGCGTCCTTCGACGCGGCTTCGTCATGGGGCGGCGCCGCTGCGGTGCCGCCCATAAACGAAAAAGGCCTCCCGCCCGCTTTTTGACCAAAAGATAGGCCTCGCGCAAGCCCCGTCCTTCAGGGCGAGGTTAGCGA
>NZ_DAVZJY010000355.1:0-1508 GCF_052272535.1 Sutterella sp.
CGGGAGTCCGCGCCGCCCCGCCGAGGCGGCCGTCCGGAACGAAGCGCCCCGGGAGGTCAGGACGACCCGCGGGGCGTTTTTCTTGTCCGGAGCCGCTGGGGCGGGCCCGAGTTCAGGCGACCTCCTCGTCCTGCATCCGTGCGCGCACGACGTACTGCTTGGGCGTGAGCCCGAAGGCGCGCGGGCGCATCGAGGCTCGGGCTCGAGCGCATCGACTTCTGAGTCGTCAGTGCAGCAGCTGATAGACGCCCGGGCCGAACACCGGCACGTTGTTCGAGAAGATCCCGCCCGCGGTGAGCTCGACGTGCGCCCGGTAGACGCCGTCGACGAGCTTGATCTGCCCGCGCGCGAGGGGGTCGGCGATGGTCGCCGGGGCGACGAGGTCCTGCGGGATCGCGAGTGAGAAGGCGCCCCAGCGCGGGATGCCCGTCTTCAGGTCCTCGGCGTAGGCGAGGCGTCCGGTGAGGACCGCGCGCTTCTTGCCGCGCACGTACTGCGCCTCGTCGAGCTCGACCGTGAGGCCGTCCTTCATGAAGGCGCCGCCCCAGAGGGCGAGCACGCCGAGGGCGGCCGCGGGATCGGCCGCGGCGCCGGTGGACGCGTTGATGAAGTCCTCGGTGAGGTTGGTGATGCGCAGCGTGAAGCCCACGCGGTCCGCGCTGTCGCTCTCCGCGCGCGGTTTCTCGACGGAGAGCGCGATGCGCTCCTCCCAACGGGAGGCCTTCGCTCCAGCATGGAGATCGGGCTCCGCACCGGCCTTGCGCGCCATCTTCTCCGACGTGAGCGTGAGCGAGAAGCCGTCGCCCGCGAGCCCTTCGGCCGAGAAGGCGCCGCCCGAAACCGTGAGGTCGGCGAGGGGCTTGCCGTCCGCAAAGGTTATGCCGAAGGCGAGGCCCCGGAGATCGGCCGTCTGCACATCCTCGGGGCTGCGGCAGACGATCCCTTCGAGGCCGGCCGTCAGCGACGCCCGGCCCGCGACCTCATACGCCTCGATCACGAGGGGCTCGGTGCGGCAGACGCCGCCCGTTTCGCGGTCCTTGATCGTGAGCGGGTCGATGCGCCAGACGAGCGGCTTCACCGCGCCCGTCACCGACGTCTCGACGGTCATCGCATCGCGGTACCCCTCGATGCCCTTCCCGGCGAGCGCGAGGCCCACGCCCTCGGTGAGCTCGAGCGAGAGCGAGGTGTGCGTGCCCCAGCCCATCGAAGCGTGTCCGCGCCAGAGCGCCGTGAGGCCGCCCGCGGACTCGGCGCGCATCCGGAAGGTGCGCGAGCGCCAGGTGCGGCCCGTCTCCTCGTAGACCACCTTCATGCCCGCCGGAGGGTTGGCGGCGAATTCGCGGACCTTCTCGTCCCAGACGCGGCCCTCCCAGCAGACGAGCCCCGCGCCGGCGGCGGCAAGGGCGGCGAGGAGCGCGGCGCCCCCGATCCAGATCTTTCCCGACATGCTCTTCTCTCCCGATGCTGTGCGCTTGGCCTGCGCCGCCGCTCCCGGGGCCGGGCAGGCC
>NZ_DAVZJY010000356.1:0-1491 GCF_052272535.1 Sutterella sp.
CATTTAATGGAGGGGACCCGACGCGCAGCGTCGGGGAGGAGGCCGTTCATTGGCGGAGCGGCCTTGACGCGCCCCCACAAGGAACAGCCTTGGGCTTGGGAGGAGAAGTCATGGGCGCGTCAGCGCCCTTGGCTGATCCTCCCGAGCTCACGGCGGCAATGCAACCTATTCTTCATGCGTTCGCCCTGCCCTCGCGATGCGCCCCTCACAGAGACGGATACACTTCTCCGGGTCCCGGGGCCCGGGAAGTCCCCTCCCCCGAAACGCAACCGGAGAAGGCTCATGCCGCAGGAAACCCGTACGGAGACGCGCGCCGCCGCGATCGCCGCGAAGCTCATCGCCGGCGAATCCCACACCTGGCGCTCGGCCTTCGAGACCGCCCGGCGCGAGACGGGCGCAAATCCCCCGGAGAGCGCGGTCGCGCGCGAGATCCGCCGCTGGTACGCGCTCTTCGCGCCCGAGGCGCACGCGCGCACGCTCCGCGAAAAGCGCCGTGCGGCGCTCGCCTTCATGCGGCGCGCCCGCGGGCTTGACCTGTGCCTCACGGGAGTCGTTCTCTCGGGGTGCGCAACGGAGGATTCCGTCGTGGAGCTCGCCCTGCGCGCGGAGTCGGAGAAGGAGGCGGCGATCGCGCTCCTCAATGCCGGGCTCCCGGCCGATCCCTTCGACGGCGCCTACCCCACGGCCTTCGCGCGCGCGGCCGCCAAACGCGGCGCGCTCACCGCCACGCTCGCGAGCTCGTCGGCGAACGAGCCCGTCCTCATCCGCGTCGTCGCGCCCCATTGGGCGCTCCCCGCCGCCGCACGCCCCGACGAATGGCAGCACCCGCTCGAAGCCGCGGGCGCCCTGGATGCGGCGGGCCTCTCGGAGCTCCTCGAATTCGCCGCCCTTCATCCGTCCGGAATGAAGGATTAGCCCATAGAGGGCATCCCGAAGCGGAGCCCCGTCAATAGACTGAGGGGACCAAAATGGTGAGGTCGGCGTGAAAACCTCGATTTTCCGTTCGTTTCCGTGCAATTTCGCCGAAGAACGCGCCCGAAGGGCGGGAAAAAACCTTTGACAAGGGGCCCCGGGCGGTTGAGAATTGCGCTGACTTGTCCTCCGATGTGTCCCCGTTGGGGCGATTTGGCCGCGTTTTGCGGCCCTTCGTCGTTCCCCGACGCACCGCGCGGCCCGTTGAACTCCGGCCCGTCGAGCTTCCGTGAAGGAGCGGCAACGGCACGCCGTGACGCCTTCCGTCGGCCGCCGGCACGTCCCATAAGCAACCCAATCGATCAAAAACATGGATCTGCGTAAACTCAAGACACTGATTGACCTCGTGAGCGAAAGCGGCGTGGCCGAACTGGAAATCACCGAAGGCGAAGACCGCGTGCGCATCGTCAACCGCACGAACACCCCCGCGCAGCCCGTGCAGAACACGATCGCCATCGCGCCGCAGCCCGCCGCGGCCCCGGTCGTGCAGGCCGCTCCGGCCGCAGCCCCCGCTGCCGC
>NZ_DAVZJY010000357.1:0-1416 GCF_052272535.1 Sutterella sp.
CACGTCGCCCGCCTTGATGCGGCCGCCGTAGATGGCGTTCAGGGCGTCCTCCTCGCAGTCGAAGACGCGCGCGGGCCCCTTGTGGTGCATCATCTCGGGCGCGACCGCCGAGCGCTTCACGACCGACCCTTCGGGGGCGAGATTGCCCTTCAGGACCGCGATGCCGCCCTCCTTCGAGACCGGGTTCTCGACGGTGTGGATGATCTCCTCGTCGAGGATCCGCGCGCCCTTGATGTTTTCACCCACGGTGCGGCCCGTGACGGTCATGCAGTCCGTGTGCAGGAATCCGAGCTTGGCGATTTCGGCCATCACTGCGCGGATGCCGCCCGCGGCGTCGAGCTCCTCGATGTAGTGGTGCCCGGCGGGCGCGAGGTGGCAGAGGTTGGGCGTGCGGCTGCTGATCTCATTGGCAACCGAGAGGTCGAGCTCGATAGCGCACTCGTGGGCGATCGCCGGGAGGTGGAGCATCGAGTTCGTCGAGCACCCGAGCGCCATGTCGATCGCGAGCGCGTTCTCAAAGGCCTCGCGGGTCATGATGTCGCGGGGCTTGATGTCCTGTTTCACGAGCTCCATGATCCTGAGGCCCGTCTCCTTCGCGAGCCGCAGGCGCGCGGAGTGCACCGCAGGGATCGTGCCGTTGCCGGGGAGCGCGAGGCCGAGGACCTCGGTGAGGCAGTTCATCGAGTTCGCGGTGAACATCCCCGAACAGGACCCGCAGGTCGGACAGGCGTTGTTCTCGAGATCAAGGAACTGCGCGGGCGTGATCCGGCCCGTGCGCAAGCGGCTCACGCCCTCCGAGATGTCGGAGTAGGAGACCTTGCGGCCCTCGAAGCGCCCGGCGAGCATCGCGCCGCCGCTCACGACGATCGAGGGGACGTTGAGGCGTGCGGCGGCCATCAGCAGACCGGGGACGTTCTTGTCGCAGGCCGCAACGAGCACCAGGCCGTCGAAGGGGTGCGCGATCGACATCGCCTCGGTCGAGTCCGCGATCAGTTCGCGCGAGACGAGCGAGTACTTCATGCCGACGTGCCCCATGGCGAGGCCGTCGCAGACCGCGATCGCGGGAAACACTATCGGAACGCCTCCTCCGAGGGCTACGCCCTGCTTCACCGCGTCCACGATCTTGTCGAGGTTCGTGTGGCCCGGAACGATGTCGTTCTTCGAGCTCACGACGCCGATGAGCGGACGGCCGATTTCGTCGTCGCACAGACCGAGCGCCTTCAAGAGGGCCCGCTGCGGCGCGGCGTTGACACCGTCCTTGAGAGGTGCGCTTCGCATGGTGTTTCTTCTCCTTCTTCCATGAAGCGTTGCTGGGGGAATGATCATTCGCGCCCTCCCGGATGAGGCGTGACCTCCGCGCGCGGCGACTCTCTCGAGGACGCCGGCCGGCCGGTCCGCCCCGGGGGTGATTTTCGG
>NZ_DAVZJY010000358.1:0-1371 GCF_052272535.1 Sutterella sp.
CCCGAAGGCGCGGGCAGCTCCCCCGCTGCGCAGCGCCGCAGATCGCTCGGGCGCGCAGGAGCTTCTGCGTCCGAAGGGCCTTTGCGAACCGTCGAGCGCGCGTCTGCCGGGAGCGGCGCGGTGCTCCTGAGGACTGCGAGGCCGATGTCTTGCCGCCGGGATGTCTGCAATAATGGGCCGAAGGTGTTTCTCAAAGGGTCCGTGCTTCCATGGTGACGCTGCAGCCGCTGAGCTTGTACAACTCGAGTTTTTCGAGCATTCGTGAAACGAATCGCATATACGTTGACAAAACGGATCTGGTTTATGAGCTGGCAAAGCCTGAGGCGGGAGGGTGGTATTTTCTCTCCCGTCCTCGTCGTTTTGGAAAGTCCCTTCTCCTTTCCACGTTTGCCGAGCTCTTCAGGAGCGGGTTGAAGCGCTTTGAGGGCCTGAAGATCGAATCACAATGGCGGGACAAGACCTACACGGTGCTTCATCTCGACATGGCGCCCATGGCTGCCGTGCGGTCCATGGACGAATTTTTGTGCGCCTTTGACTCGGCCATGTACGTCGCGTGCCGCAATGCCGGACTGTGCTACGAACGCGACCCGAGCCTCGCAGTTCCCTTCAGACTTGGTCTGCTGCTCTCATCGCTGCCCAACAACAGCCTCGTGCTTCTCGTAGATGAATACGATGCGCCGCTCACGGCGAACTTGGGTGATCCCGCTGCGTTCGCCGATGTCTGCAGAGGCTATTCCTCCATATTTCAACAGATCAAAAGCTATCAGGCCTGCGTCCGGTTCTTCTTCATGACCGGCATTATGAAGATCAGTCAGGCGGGGATATTTTCCGGCTTCAACAACATTCAGGATATTTCTCTTCTGAGAAAGTACGGCACTTTGTTGGGATATACGGAAGGCGAACTCCAGCTTTTTTTGGAGATTATCTCGCCAGGGCGGCGGATGTTTTGAGCGTGACGGAGCGGGAGTTGTTCTCTGCTTTGAAGCTCAATTACGACGGCTATTGCTTTGATGAAGGCGCCGAAACCAATGTTTATTCTCCTTGGTCGGTGATGAGTTTTTTGGCCGCACCGGAAGACGGCTTCAAGGGCTATTGGTACGATTCGGCGGGGAAGCCCACCATTCTCACCAACTTCCTGAAGTTGGGCGACCTCTTCGACATTCGGGAGATGGAAGGCGAAGTCCGGATGGACCGCTCGAACCTAAGTGCGGTCCACGGCCTCTCCGACATCGATCCCAAAGCGCTGCTCTTTGAGTCCGGCTATCTCACGATCCGGAAGGTCATCGGCAAATATGTATGCCTCGACTATCCGAACCAGGAGGTCCGCAGCGCGATGGAGGATCTCTACTTCACCCTCATTATCTCAACAGG
>NZ_DAVZJY010000359.1:0-1347 GCF_052272535.1 Sutterella sp.
GGGTCTTACACTGTCTCGACGAGCATTGAGACGTAGGAGCGGACTCTGTACGCCTCCGGACGGACAGCCCTGCCGCCCTGCATTGTCGAATGCCCTCAAGGCGGATGTTCTTCGCCGCGTTCACGTCCCGGTCGTGATGCGTCCCGCACTTGGGACACGTCCACTCCCGCGTGGAGAGCTTGAGTTCTTCAAGCTTGTTTCCACAGACGCTGCACAGCTTGGAGGACGGGAAGAAAGTGTCGATCTGCACGAATCTTTTCCCCTTCCTCTTCGCCTTGTAGGCACACTTGCGCAGAAGACCCCCAAGGGCGGCGTCGGCAAGCGAGCCGGCCAGACGGTGGTTCTTCTGCATGTTGGTGATCTTCAAACTCTCCGCTGCCACTACTTGGTTTTCGTCAATGACGCGCTTCGAGACCTTGTGCTGATGGTCCTCCCGCTGATTGCGAATCTTGCGCTCATGCCGGGCCAGACGCTTTCTGGCCTTGCTCCGGCGTCGACTGCCGATCTTTTTGCGGGAGAGCGACTTCTTCAATTTTCTCGTCTTTCTTGCCGCCTTCCTGAGCGGCTTCGGATTCTCCGTCTTGTTGCCGTTGGAGTCGATCG
This sequence comes from Sutterella sp., assembly GCF_052272535.1. NCBI lineage: Bacteria > Pseudomonadati > Pseudomonadota > Betaproteobacteria > Burkholderiales > Sutterellaceae > Sutterella > Sutterella sp. The sequence continues at coordinate 604 of NZ_DAVZJY010000359.1, forward strand.
TCAAGTTCTTGAGGCCGACGTCGATGCCGATGATCTCATCCTCGAAGACCTCCTTGACGGGTTCGGGCTCGGGACGCCCGTCGTCGTAGAGAACGGCGGCGTAGTACTCGCCCGACGTTTCATACGTGATCGTGATGGACTTCAACTTCCCCATCACGGGACGATGAATCTTTGCTCGGATCGGGTCCATCTTCGGAATCTTGACCCAGTTCTCTCCGACTGAAACGCTGGTGCAGTGATAGCTCGACTGCCGCCCATTGCGGGTCTTGAAGTGCGGCTTGCCCGCCTTTTTGTCAAAGAAGCGGCTGTAGGCCTTCTGAAGATTCCGCAGCGACTCCTGCAATGCCATCGAGTCGTAGAGCTTGAGCCAGGCATACCTCGGAGAGCGCTTCGCACGCGCGATGAGCGGCTTCAGGTCGTGAATGACCGAGAGTGATGCACCGTACCGCTTGTACCACCGCTCCTTGAGCGCGAGCGCCTTGTTCCAACAGAAACGCACGGCGCCGAACTGCGCCCAGAGGAACTGCCTCTGGGACGCATTCGGATAGATGCGGAACTTGTCGGCGCAAAGCATGGCGGTCAAAATCGAATTTGATGTTGTTTATTATTATACTATCATTATCTTTAATATGGGAGGCATACATGTTTTCAGACTATGACCGGCGTCGGCACAGCGTGACGAAGCTCTGCGTCCACCTCATCTTCACAACCAAATACCGCCGCAAGGTGATGACACCGGAAATA
>NZ_DAVZJY010000360.1:0-1339 GCF_052272535.1 Sutterella sp.
CGACGGCCCCGCGGCGCTCGAAGTGGTCGGGGACGTCGCGTTCACGGCCGACGGCCCGACTCAGGGCGCCGTCATCCTCACCTCGCACACGGGCTGCCAGGAGCTCCTGATGGCGCACTCGGGCGCCTTCACGGATCACGAGCTCGTGATCCTGCAGCACACCGCGCACGCCCGGCGCTTCAACGAACTCCTCGCCCGCGCCGGCGCAAAACCCGTCAACGCCTCCTTCATCGAAATCGGCGCGGCGGTCTCCCCCGCCCTCGTGATGGAGCTCTCCGACCGCACGGCCCGCGGGGCCTACGTAATCCTCGCGGGCGACCGCGCCCCCATGGGGTCTGAAGCGAGCGCACGGGTGTCCTTCTTCGGCGACCCGGCGCGCTTTCCGACGGGCGGCGCGCTTCTCGCGCTGCTTCTCGGTGTGCCGCTGCGGATGATGGTCTGCACGCGGCCCGACGAACACGTGCGCCGCTACCGCGTCCGCTTCACGGAGCTCTGCGCGGCGCCCCCGCGCGTGCGCCGCGCCGATCGCACGGCCTGGTTGAGGGAGATGGCCGCCCTTTATGCCCGGGAGCTCGAGCGCGAGCTCACCGCTTCGCCCCTCGACTGGGCGAACTTCTTCGACTTCTGGGAGGAATTCCGCAAGTGACCGCTCACCCAAACCGCCGCCTCGTCCGCACCTTCACCGCCCTTGCGCTCGCCGCGGCGCTACCCTTTGCCGCCCACTCCTCCGCCTGCGCATCCGACGCCCCGCCGGCTGCGGCCGAGGTTGCGACACTCCCCGCCTTCGACGCCATGCCGACCGGTTCCTCCGAAGAACTCCAAAAGCTTCTCGCGCCGCTCGCGGCAGCGCACGTTTCGGGCGGCTTTGAAGAGCGGCGCACCGTTCCGGGGTTCCCCAAGCCCATGGTGACGACGGGCGTCTTTGAAGTGACGGGCCAGCGGCTCCTCTGGCGCGCCGAGAAGCCCTTTCCCTCCGTGATGACGGTCGGACCCGAGGGCGTCGTCATCGAATCGGGCGGCGAGAAGCAGATGCTCGCGAGCGCGGACGTCCCCGCAGCCGGACGCATTGCTGAGCTTCTGACGGGCGTGCTCTCCGGGCGCTTCGACGCGCTCACGGCGCTCTTCGACGTCCGTGCGCGCCGCTCTGGCGACGGCGTCTGCGCCGCCGCCAAGCCCCGCGCGGCCGAACTTGCGCAGTACGTAGGAGAGATCCGCGCCGCGGGCCGCACCCACGTCGAGCGCATTGAACTTCTCTCCCCTCAGGGCGACCGCACGGAGATCCTCTTCAGCGGCGTTTCGGCCCGCCGCTGAAGATCCGGACTCCGGAGAAAAACGGCTC
>NZ_DAVZJY010000361.1:0-1327 GCF_052272535.1 Sutterella sp.
CGCTTCCGTGGGGAGCGCCGTGAGCGCTTCGAGCGCCCGGCGGTCCGCGTCCGTGAGGAGGTTTCCCGCGGCCCGAGGGAGCGCCGGGAGCCCCGACGCGCCCTCAAAGGTCCCGCGCCGCACCGCCGGGTTTTCAAGAAGCTTCGCTTCAAATGCGAGCGCGGCCCGGCGGGCGTCGGCGTCGAGCTGCGCCCCGGAGGCGCCCGCCCGCTTCACGGTGACCAACGCGGCGATCGAACTCGATTCGTTCTTCGCGAGCCGGTCGCGGAGCTTGGCTTCAAGTCCGGGCGAAAGCTCCGGCGCGAGTGCGTCGGGCAGGAGCGACGCGAGGTCCGCGTCAAACGGGCGCCCGGCGAGGTGGGTCGCCGCCTCGAGGGCGCTCAGCGCCAGGAGGACGACGAGGAGCGCAAGCGCAAGGCGGCCGCGCAGAAGGTCGAGGAAGCGGGCGGCGGGGTTCGGTCGGTGGGCGGAGTCGGAGCGCACGGAGGTGGAAGGCTGCGGAGGGACGTTTTAGATGTGGGCGGCTGCGCCGGGACCTGGGGAGAGCCCCGGCGGAGCGGGCGGGGGAAGAAGAGCGCTCAGGGCGCGGGATGACCCGCGGTGAAGCAGAAGATGGGCTTTATCGTGGCGGGGAGCCGCATGCGTTCACCGAGCTTGGCGCCGTCCACCGACCCGCGGGCGACGCCCCCGAGCCCCATCGCCGTCGCGGCGAGGTACGCGCTCTGGACCATCGTCCCGGCGTCGAGGTAGATCCACGAGGGCCGCGCCATCTTCGTGCGCGGCGTCTCCTCGGCGACGAAGACGAGCGTCACGGGCGCGGCGTCGACGAACTGGTGCTGCCCCAGGGTTGAGGCTGCGCGCAGGTCCTCGGGCGTCGTCTGCTCGAGCACGTTCTTCGCGGCGTCGTAGCGCCAGGCGCCGTCGGCGCGGAGCACGAAGACCGTCACCGCACGGAGGTCGAGGCACGAGGGAGCCGTGCGCTTCCCCGACGGGTCGGTGACGCCCGCGGCCGCCCAGAGGAGGTTCGAGAGCTGCTGCGGCGTGATGTCCTCGCGCGTGAAGGCACGCTTGGAGCGGCGGCGCGAAAGGGCGTCCGAGAGCGGCATCGCAAGGGGCTGCGGAGCGGGGAGCGTGAGGGTCGGCATGGCGTTTCCTCCTGGAAGGCCCGGGAAAAGTGAGGGGCCTGAAGGTCTTGCAGTTCGTCCCCGGGCGAGGTGCGCGGCGCGGATGTCGCCCGCGAGGGACGTGTTGAAGAAGAACTATGGGCCCGCACTCGGAAAAGCGCAACCTTCGGGAGGCGGGCGGGCTCGAAAAGGCAGAAGGGGAC
>NZ_DAVZJY010000362.1:0-1290 GCF_052272535.1 Sutterella sp.
GCGCACCCGCCCAGCACCGCCGGCCTCACCTCCCAGGCGGGCCGCCAGAGGGCGAGGCTTTGCGCGGAAGCCTCCGCCGTGTCGCGGGCCCGGTCGCGCCAGCCTCCGGCGCCCGGACCCCGGATCTTCTTCGTCATGTTTTGCGTCTCCAAAGAAAAGTCAAAAGGAATTCAAGAAAAGCGGGACTCAAAGTGCGCCGCCGCCCGGCAGATCGCACATTCGCCAGCCGGCCTTCGGATGCGGCCGGGGCTCGAACCGCCCGTCGCCCCAGCGAATGCCGGCCTCGGCCCATTCGCGGCGCACAACGACGCCCGTGGTCAAGGCACCGCTGTCGTTTGTCGTACGCAGGTCGACCCCTTCGGGCAGATCCCCGCAGGGCGCGCGCGCCGCAGGATCGTCGGGATGAGGGCCGCCGGAGCGGGTTCGAAAAGGTCCGAATCGAGGAGGAGCGAACCGAGTAGCTCCGCGCGCTCTTCGCCCAAAAGCCGCTCGGGGATGAAGAGCCCCGTCTTCACGGCGAACCCTTCGGGGTTCTCCTCGCGGGTGAGCGCCTTCTCGACCGACGCGAGCACCGCGCATGCGGCCTGCGGGGTTCCGTCGGGAAGACTGAGGCGCCACTCAAAGCGGCTTGCGGGCGACTCGGTCTGCGCGATGAACGATCCGGGCTCCTTTCGGGCCGTGAGGTTCTCGGTGAAGCCGCACCCCGCCTCGCCCGGGCGCACCATCACCCAGCTGAGTGGCTGCGGCGCGCGCGGGCCCGGCGCGGGTTCGCCCGGCGCCACATGCGGGGGATCGATGGCGTTGAGGGCAAAGGTGAGCGCCGCCTCGAGTTCGACCCCGGGCCGCAGGCGCACGACCGACGTCGGTCCGTCGGGAAGGTCCACCGGCACCGCGAAGCCCGGGTGGCCGGCTTCGAGCATGCCGTCGGCCGCAAACGCATCGAGGAGCGCCTCCGGGAATTCGGGGTCTCCGGGAAAGTCGGAGTCGTAGAGCTCTTGGGCGGGCGCCACCGCCTCGAATTCGCCCGCCATCGCGTCGGAGAGGATCCGCGCGGCCTTGGGCCACTCGAGGTGCGCGCCGTCCGCCGTCACCCAGAGCCGCGGGCGCGGAGCGGACCCCGCGCTCTTCGGCGCCCCGGCGTCCTCAAAGCGCTTCATGTCGGTGCGCCGGTCTACGACGCGGATGAGTCCCGCCGTGAGGGCGTCCATGAAGATGCGCCGCATGAGCCCCGCCCGGGGCGGAAGGCCCGTGAGCCCCAAGGCCCGGGCGGTGCGGCGCCTCTGCGCCTCC
>NZ_DAVZJY010000363.1:0-1266 GCF_052272535.1 Sutterella sp.
AAATCCCGCCGGGTGATGATTGCATCCAGCATGTTGGGGTCCTTTGAGATGGATGGCTTGGGGCGGCCGCTCTCAGATGCGTCCTCTCTTCAAGGCGGAGGACTTGTGGGTCGGGAGCGGGCGCGCGGGAAGAAGCCCTGCGCGGTCGACGCCGCGCTTTGTGATAAGGCTTGTTCCTGTTGGAAATTTTAGCCAACACCTCCTCAGGGCCGCTACGACAAAAGAAGGTTAGGTAGAAACACCTAGGCGCCGTTCAAGCCGTTCCATGAAAGGGCGCCTCACCACGCTTTCCCGCGCACCGCTCCCGCTCCGTCAGAACCCGATCCGCCTCGCGCTCCGTCCGGCGGTCTTCAGGGCGCACTCCTCCTCGAGGCGACTGATCAGCTCTTCGGCCGTGCGTACGGGCTTCATCAGGGAGCATCGGAGGACGGCGTCGAAGTCGCCCGGCGTGAGGCGCTCGAGCCGGCCGATCCGCCGCGCGAACCCGTCGGGGTCGCTCGGTGCGGGAAGACCGAGGGCCTCGAGGTGCCGGCGGGCGAGCGCCTGCGCCTGCGCGGGCGCAAGGTAGTCGAACTTCACCTTGAGGTCGAAGCGGCGGAGCGCCGCGCGGTCGAGCGTCTCAACCAAGTTGGTCGTCGCGCAGAAGATCCCGTCGAAGGCCTCGATCTGCGTGAGCATCTCGTTCACCGCGGTGGTCTCCCAGGAGTGACTGTTCCCGGAGCGGTCGAGGAGGAACGAATCGGCCTCGTCGATGAGAAGCACCGCACCCGCCTCCTCGGCCTCGCAGAAGGCGCCGGCGATGTTTTCTTCGGTCCCGCCGACGTAGCGGTCGAGGAGGTCGCTCGCGCGCTTCAGAACGAGCGGTCGCCCGAGTTCGCGGGCGAGCCACCGGACGCAGGCCGACTTTCCCGTCCCGGGCGGTCCGTAGAGGCAGAGCCGCCCGCGGCCCGCCCGGGCGAGCCCATCACGGACCGCCCCCAGGTCCGCGTCGGCGTTCACGAACGCCGCGTCATATACCGCGGGCAGCGTCGCTGCGGACTTCGGGAGCCCTCGAAGTCCCTGCACGCGCAGCGTCCCGTTGATGAGGGACGCTGCCGCGTCGTCGCGCGCCTTTTCGGTCTGGAGCTCGAGCCGCCGGAGCGCCTCGGCCGCACGGGTCACGACCGCGGGCGCCGCACCTTCGGCCGCGGCGATCCGGTCGAGGAGCTCCCCGCTCACGAGGCCTTCGAGCGCCCGCGCGGCGATGCGGCGGCGGACGTCGGGCGG
>NZ_DAVZJY010000364.1:0-1265 GCF_052272535.1 Sutterella sp.
AGGGGTTATTGACCCGCTCCACTCCTTGCAACTAACATGATCCCGCCGTCAGAAAAGACGCCTCTCATCCGCCGGCTTTGGCTCGTCTTCGCCCAGTCCGTCACGGTCTTCTGCGCCGGGGCGCTGGTCTGGAAGCTCTTCGCTCCCGCCGAGTCGCCGCAGACGCCCGACCCGCTCGCCGCCGAGCTCGCGATCCTCAACGCGCAGCACGACTTCAGCGGCGCCGTGGACCGCGCGGCCCCCTCGGTCGTCAACATCTTCACGCGCAAGCCCGTGCCCGGCCGCAAGGCGGGCGAGCTCGGCAACGACTGGAACGCCGACCCGGAGGTGCACCTCAAGGCCCTCGGTAGCGGCGTGATCGTCTCCTCCAACGGCGACATTCTGACAAATTTCCACGTCGTGGACGGCATCCGCAGCATCTTCGTAGCGCTCCAGGACGGCCGCACCTTCGAGGCGCGGCTGCGCGGCTCGGACGTCGAAACGGACCTCGCGCTCCTGCAGGTGAAGGCGACGGACCTTCCGGCGATCCGCCTCGGCGACTCCACGCAGCTGCGCGTCGGGCAGACCGTGCTCGCGATCGGCAACCCCTTCGACGTCGGGCAGACCGTGACCTCGGGCATCATCTCCGCGCTCGGCCGCCACGGCTTTGGCCTCAACAACTACGAGGACTTCATCCAGACAGACGCGGCGATCAACCAGGGCAACTCCGGCGGCGCGCTCGTCAATCTCGAGGGCGAGCTGATCGGCATCAACAGCGCAATCTTCTCGCCCGACCGCAGCGACGGATTCGTCGGCATCGGCTTCGCCATTCCGAGCTCCATCGTGCGCTCGGTGCTCCCCTCGCTCATCGCGGGCCGCACGATGATCGAGCGCGGCTACCTCGGCTTCGTGCCGCGCCAGCTCTCTCAGGAGCTCGCGCAGGACCTCTCGCTCAAGGTGAGTTCGGGCGTGATGGTCAAGCAGGTGATTACGAATTCACCCGCCGCGCAGGCCGACGTCCGCGCCTTCGACGTGATCCTCGAGGTGAACGGCGAGCGCATCGTCCGCGCCAACCGGCTACTGCAGGTGATCGCGTGCCTCAAGCCCGGCGCCGTCGTGGACGTGAAGGTGCTTCGCGGCAACCGCGTGCTCGTGAAGAAACTCACCGCCTCCGTGCGCCCGCGCGGCTCGCTCGAAAAGGAGGCGCTCATTCCGCCGCAGTGAGAGGCCGAGGAGTTCGGGCGCTGAAGGCCCGTCCGCCGCCCGGTCCGCAGACGAAGAAAAAG
>NZ_DAVZJY010000365.1:0-1261 GCF_052272535.1 Sutterella sp.
GCTCCGGAGATTCTTCGTCTTCGGGGCCGTTTTCATGGGGGCGCCTCCTGCCCTGCAGCCCTGCATGCTCCGGCCGCGCGTCAGAGGGGAAGCGCCGTTGCGGGCACGGGGTTCTCGATCCAGTCGTCCACGGCGAGAAAGAGTGGTTCGGAAAAGAGAAGGCGCCGTCCCTCGCGGCGCACGTGCCCCTCCTTCATCCACTGCGAGAGCTGGCGCGCAACCGAGACGCGGTTGAGGTTCACGATCTCGCCGATCCGTTCGGCCGAAAGCGCGATCGGAAGACGGTGCCAGCCGTCTTCGGCCTTCACCCGCCCGGCGCGGCAGAGGGCCTTCGCGCAGATCACGATCCGCTCGGCGGGCGGCCGGATGAAGTTCGCGGTCATGCCTTCGAGGATCGACTCCTCCTTGGCGATGACGGAGTGAATCTCGAGCTGCGCGAGCTCGGGGTCGGCGGCGAGCGCCGCCTGAAGAACGGAGGGCGGCACCACCCGCACGACGCTCTTCTCGAGCGCCCGCGTGAAGACGTTGCAGCGCGTGCCGACGCTCGCCGTGAGGTCGCCCATCGCCCGGCCGGGGAGCAGCACCGAGAGGATAGTTGGACGGTGGTTTTCCGCTTCGGCCGCGTAGTAGGCGCAGAGGCCCGATTCGAGGAAGAAGAGCTTCTGCGCCTCGCCGCCGCGCTTCAGGAGCTCTCCCTTCCCGATCACGCGGCGCACGCCTTTCGTGAGGAAGAGCCGCGCAAAGGGCGCGGGCTCGGCCGGAAGGAAGTAGGGGAGCTGTTCGAAGATGCGGCGCATGCGGGAGATCCGGCAGGAGACGAGGAGGGCTTCATTCAACTATACGGGGGCGGCGGGCGGACTTGAAGTCTCCGCCGCCTCCCGATCCCGGACGAAAGAAAGAGGCCGCCCGGGCGGCTTCCCCATCAGGCGCGGTGGACGCCGTCATTGGACTCGACGGCGGCCTTCCGCAAGCGCGGAACTTCAGCTCCACGAGTCGTTCTTCGCGGCGTTCCTCCCCGCGATGCGCCCGTAGACGAGGCAGTCGGTGACGGCGCAGGAGCCGAGGCGCACCGCGCCGCGCCGTGCTCGCCGCCCGTCGCCTCGCCCGCGGCGAAGAGCCCCGGGATCGGCTTGTCCGTGCTGATGTCGAGCGCGTGCGCCTCCATGTCGGTGTAGATCCCGCCCATGCAGTGGTGGACCTTGGGTACCATCGTCGAGACGTACCAGGGCGCGGTGCCCATCGGCTGAGCCTTCTTGTTGAC
>NZ_DAVZJY010000366.1:0-1257 GCF_052272535.1 Sutterella sp.
ACCCGCCGCAGTCCTGGATGGACCGAGTTTGGAGGGCGCGCGAAGGCACGACGCGGTGACACGGCGTCAGGATGAGGACGGGGTTGCGCCGCATCGCCGATCCCGCGACGCGCGCCGCTCCGGGCATCCCCGCGCGGCGTGCGACTTCGCCGTAGGAGATGCACGCGCCCGGGGGCACCCCGCGGGCCGCACGCCAGCAACGCTTCACGTATTCGGGCCCCTGAAGGCGCTCAGAGAACGGGATTTCGTTCTCGGTGAGGTTCGCAGCGCCTCTGAACCAGGCGCGGTAGGCCTCGAGCGCGCGGTCGGCCATCGCTTCGGCGGCCTTCCCGCCGCGGCGGGAGGCAACGAGCCCTTTCGCTTCCTCGGCCTCGGCGTCAAGAAGCGACGCGCAGCGCACGATCCCGGTCTCGTCCGCGGCGATCAGCCACCGGCCGGCGCCGGAGCTCAAAAACGGCGTCTCAACGAGGCGCAGCGCCAAGCCTGCGGGTCCGAGGAGTTCCTGAAGCGCGGGAACGTTGATGCGGGACATGAGGATTCCTTTCAGAGAGCTTATTGGAAAAAGGAGGCGGCGAATTCGGGAAGAATAGTGCGGCGCCGCCTAAAATTAACCTCATCTCCACTGCCGGTGCGGCTTGAAACTCCGCGCCACACGAGCCCTTCAGCCTTCGATGACCTCCTCTCCGAAGAATCCCCCGCCCGCGGCGGTCCTCATTCCCGCCGCACGGCTCCTCTCGCCCTTGGGCAACGATGCGACCGAGACGCTTCTGCGCCTCGCCCGTCCCGGGAGCTTCCCCGACGAAGCCGCCCTCGGGCGCGTGCCCGAATCCTTTCTCGAGGCCGCGCGCCGCACGGCCGACGACCTCGGCGTTCCCGAGAAGGAGCGCACCCGCACGCTGCTCTTCACGCTCCACATGATCCGCCCCCTCGTGCGCCGGGCTTTGGACGCAGGCGTCGGGCCCGCGGAGATCGGCTTCGTCTTCGGCGGCACCGCCGCCGGAACGCCCGAAGTGGTCGAAGGGCTGCGCACGCGCCCCGAGGCGGCTCCCGAAGAGAAGTGGCGGCTTCTTGAGATCGGCCGCACGGCGCCCGCAGCCGCCCGCATCCTCGGGATCTGCGGCCCCGTGATCACGGTCTCAACCGCCTGCACCGCGGGCGCGAAGGCCGTCGCCGAAGGCGCGCGCCTCCTGCGCACGGGATTCGTGAAGGCCGTGGTGGCCGGGGGGCTCGACGTTCTCTCGCCCCTGACGGAAGCGG
>NZ_DAVZJY010000367.1:0-1244 GCF_052272535.1 Sutterella sp.
ATGCACGAAGCCCCTAAAGAAACGCGTTCATTATCTAGGGCGAGTGCTCGATGCCGAGCGAGGCATCTACCAATCCCGAGAGCGCGGAGTCTTTACGTACGACCTCAAGTCGGATTCGTTCGGCAAGGCTCCTGAATCGTTCGTGCCGAACGTGCGCCGAAAGAACGCCCGAGAGGAGTTGCTTGTCGATTTCGGCGACGCCTTCCTGCTCGACGCCCTGATCGGGAAGTACAAACTCAATGAGGCGATTGATGCCATCGCCTACGGAAACCCCGATTCGGTCTATGCGCTTCTCCTCTACTACATGTTGGAGAAGCGCAGCAACGCCCATGCTGCATGTTGCTGGGAAGGGAGCTATGCGCGCATCCTCTACCCCAACGCCAACCTCTCGTCTCAACGCATCAGCGACCTACTTGCCGCGATCGGACGGGAAGACTCCATGCGCGCCTTCTTCAATTGCTACCTCGGGTGGTTGGGCGCGAAGAACCGTGAGGGCGAGAACATCCTCATCGACAGCACTGGCGTCCCGAACAGCATCCGTTTTCCGCTCACTGCCACGAACAATCACAACGGCGTGATTTCCGAGGAGGTTCGTCTGATCTATGTGGTACAGCAGGGGACGAGACTGCCGATCTACATGCGCTATGTTCCCGGCAACGTGGTGGATACCTCGACTTTGGTGACGACGATCCGAGAACTCAAAGCATTAGGAGTCAACACAAAGTTCGCTATTCTGGACGCTGGTTACGTCTCTGATGAAGGACTTCATGAGCTGTATGACAAGAAGATTTCCTTTATCACCCGCTGCCCGGCCAATCGTTCGGTCTATAAAGAACTGATGGAAAACGAGCTTGATGACCTTGAGACGGAAGGTCATTTGGCGACAGACAGAAGCAATCGTTTTTTCAATAGGCGCCATGTTTACATAAAGTGCGTTCCGGTTGAATACAAAACAATGCAACTTTATGCTTACATCGGCCGCGACAAAACTATGCAGGAGATCGAACGTCGGCAACTGATCGCACGCAACGTTGGCGAACGCATCAACCAGAAGGAACTGCATGCTCAGATGTGGACGCAGGGAACATTCGTCTTGCTTTCAACCATAAAAATCAAGGCTGAACATCTACTTGAACACTATTATGTTCGTCAGGACATCGAGCAGGTGTTCGACATCACCAAAAATTACGCATCTCTCAGTCCCCTTAACGTGGAAAGCGGTGTCTGTCAAGTTAGTTGCCGAA
>NZ_DAVZJY010000368.1:0-1223 GCF_052272535.1 Sutterella sp.
CGCGCTGCGCTTCCGCGTCCGCCCACCGGGCCATCCGCACGCGGCGCAGCTCCGCCCCGGCGACGAGGTCGTCCTCCGCGGGGCCGACGCGCAGCGCGGCGCTCTTGAGCGCCCGCAGGTGCCTCAGCGCCCCGGTGAATCCCGCGGCCGCGAAGCTTTCGTCCACGTACTTGCCCCACGGATTGAGGTGAAGCCGCGCGAGATAGGTCGTGCCGTGCAGGTCCACGGCCGTCTGAAGGGCATTCTCCTGCGGGATCGGGCGCGCCGCCGCATCCTCGGGCGCGTCGGGCATGAAGGCCGAAAGGGCGGCTTCGAGCGCCCCGCCGCGGGGCCCCGCATCGCCCGCCGCGGAGAGTTCCGCGACTAGCCGCTCGTAGACCACGCGCTTCTCAACGAGCCCCACGTAGACCGTGAAGAACGGCACCTCCGGCGCGGGAACGGACTTCGGCGCCCGCGGGCACCAGTCGACGGGGCCTTCAAGGCGCGCGGCCTGCCAGCGCTCGAGCGCCTCCTTTTCCAGGCCCGCGAGCCGCCCCGGCGACCACTGGTCGCAGAAGCGCCGCTCCGTCTCCTCGGCCCGGTAGTCGGGCGGAGTGAGGAGTTCAATCTCCTCCCAGTAGCGGAGCACCTCGATCTGAGCCTTCCGTCCGAGCATGCAAGTCCACTCCCGCCGCACGACCCTCCTGCGGAGCCCTCCGCTAAGGAGTGGCTCCGGCAGAAGCGTCAGCGCTTCTTCACGCCGCCCGTGGGCTTCGCGGCCTTTGCCGCGGCCGCGCGCTTTTCAGCGAGGCGCAGGATCGTCTCGCGCACGCGCTCTTCACGCGCCCGGCGCTCCGCGTCGGGAAGTTCGGCGTAGTTCGGCACCGCGCGGTCGTCCCAGAGCGAATGCTCGGGGCGCCAGCGCAGCCGCACGCGGTCGGGGAACTTCTCCGGATCGTCGAAGAACCGCACGTCCATGCCGAGGCCCGCGGCGAAGAGGAGTTCGCCGTTCAGCCAGAGTCGCGGCAGATCCGCGCGCGCATAGGCCGGAATCCCCGCCTGCGCGTAGAGGTCCTTCAGGGCCTTGGCGGGCCGCAGCGCCCAGAGGCGGAGCTTCGCCGCGCCGTTGGTGGACCGGGTCTCGAGCTGAGCGCCCTTCGCGGTGAGCCGCGAGCGCGCAATGCCCGGTTCGTCGCCTCTGCAGGGAATCACCTCGATCTCGCCGCCCCAGTCGGGAAGCGCGA
>NZ_DAVZJY010000369.1:0-1184 GCF_052272535.1 Sutterella sp.
CCTGGGCGCTTGAGGTTGAAACCGCCCCCGTCTCGAACCTCGAGGCGCAGGCCGAGTGGCTGAGGGCGGAGCACGGCCTTGCCGCCGGCACGGTGATCGCGGTTCTGAACGACGCGCGCATGCACGAATGCTATGCGGGCGTCTGGCGCGTGCCGGCCGATCCGGCCGCGCGCCTCGAATTCGTCGCGGGCCCCGAACAGGTGGCGCCCGCGGCCGCGGCCGCCTACGTCGAGCGCCACGGCGCGTCGGTCGTGGTCGGCAGCGCCCACAAGGTCTACGGCGACGAGATGGCGCTCCCCGCGGCGCTCTGCATTGAGGACGACTTCCACGCCCGCCCCGCGGCGATCTGCCGCATCGCATGGCACATGGCCCTCGCGGACGAACTCGTCACGCCCGAACTCGCGCACCCCGTCTACGTGCGCAACCGCGTCGCGCTCACCATCGCGCAGCGCGCCGCCGGCGAGCGCCTGCAATGACGGCGCCCGGCTTCACGCTCCGCGTCATGACGCCCGGGGACGCCCCGGTGCTCGCCCGGCTCGAGGCCGAGGTCGAGGAGACGCCCTGGAGCGAAGGAAACTTTCTCGACTCCCTCGCGTCGGGCCATCTGTGCCGGGTGCTTGAGGCGCCCGACGGTGAGATCGCCGCCTGGGCGGTCGTGATGACGGTTTTGGACGAGTCCGAGCTCCTCATCATCGGCGTCGCCCGCGCGCTGCAGCGCCGCGGGCTGGGCCGGGAGCTCCTCGAAGCGGTCACGGCCGACGTGCGGGCCCGTGGCGCCGTCGTGATGCACCTCGAGGTGCGCGCCGGCAACGTCCCCGCGCTCGCGCTCTACGAGCGTGCGGGGTTCGCGCGCACGGGGCTGCGCCGCGGGTACTACCGCACGGCCGCGGGCCGTGAGGATGCGGTGCTGATGAGCCGCCCACTCGTTTCGTAGGAGCGCGCCGTGACCGAACCGAACGAACCGAACGATCCGAATGCTCTGAACGCTCAGAGCGCCGCCGGCGACACGGTGAACGCCGTGACCTTCGACCGCGCGCAGTGTGAAATGCTCGAAGCCATGGGGCTCGGCCCCGTGTGGCTGCTGCGCGAGACGCCCGACCCCTTCCTCCCCGAACTCGCTCGGGGCCTGCAGACGGCGCCCGCCGCAGCCGCGCCCCGGAAGGCGTCCGCCCCGCAGCGCTCCG
>NZ_DAVZJY010000370.1:0-1172 GCF_052272535.1 Sutterella sp.
CTTGAAGCACCTCTTACTCGGGCTCCTCGAGAACGTCTCCTTCGGCCTCATCGCGGGCTCGATCCTCGCGCTCTCGGCCTACGCGATGGTGACGCTCGGCGACTACACGGCCGAGTCGCTCGTGGTCTGCCGGATCTTCTACAACCTCTTCTACGCGTACTCACTCCTCTCAATCGTGATCGCGTTCATGCAGACGGCTTTGGGCGGCAACATCATCACGCCGAGCCTGCGCCGTTCGATCACGGTGGTCTTCTGGTCGCTCGCCGTGCTTCAGTTCTTCGGCGTTCTCGGGCAGCTCGTAGACATCCTCGACACCACGCGCATTCCGATCGGCAAGGGCGACATGACGCTCTGGAAGCTCGTGATCGCGATCTTCTCGGTGCTCCTCACGCTCGCCGTCGCCAACTGGATCTCGAACATCATCGGACAGGTGATCCATGGCGCGCACACGCTCTCGCCCAACCAGAAGGTCGTGCTCACCCGCATCGTGAGCGTGGGGCTCATGGTCCTCGCAGTTATCATCGGTCTCGGCACGGTCGGTATCGACCTCACGATCCTCTCGGTCTTCGGCGGCGCCTTGGGCGTCGGCCTCGGCTTCGGCTTGCAGAAGATCGCCTCGAACTACGTCTCGGGGTTCATCATCCTGCTCGACAAGTCCGTGAAGATCGGCGACCTCGTGGTGGTCGGGGGCTTCCGCGGCAAGGTGACCGAGATCAACACGCGCTTCACGGTGGTGCGCTCCGCGGACGGCATCGAGAACATCGTCCCGAACGAAACCTTCGTCACCACCGCCGTGCAGAACCTCTCCTACACCGACGAGGCGAGCACCGTCTACGTGGAGATCTCGGTCGCCTACGGCGCCGACGTGGACCGCGCCCTCGCGATCATGTTGGAGGAAGGCAAGCGCGAGCGTCCGCGCATCGCCAAAGGCCGCACCCCCTGGGCCTATGTGGACGGCTTCGGCGACTCCGGCATCAATCTGAAGCTCGCCTTCTGGCTTGCCGACCCCGTGAACGGGTCCGCCGGCATCCGCACCGCGATCGAGCTCGCCATCTACAAGCGCTTCAGCGAGGAGGGGATCGAAGTCCCCTACAATCGCCTCGAGCTCGTCCTGCGCGACGCGCCCGCGGTCGTGAAGGTTGAGAACTTGACGCAATCCCCGCCCTGAAGGA
>NZ_DAVZJY010000371.1:0-1170 GCF_052272535.1 Sutterella sp.
CCGCCCACGGGCGCGCGCAGGACCGGCTGATTGAGGTGCGGCGCCTCGAGACCGAAACCATCCACCAGGCGGCGATGAAGCGCCTCGAGATCGAGCAGGCGAAGCGCGCCCGCATCGAGGACGAGCAGCGGCTCGCTGAGGCGAAGAGCGACGCCGCGCGCGAAGGCGCGCGCATCGCCGAAGCCGAGCGGCTGCTCGCCGAAGAGGACCGCTCGGCCTTGGAGAAGGGAGCGGCCGAATTGATCGAGAAGTCCGCGGGGCTCGAGCGCGCCGCGGGCGACGCCTTGGGGCGCCTCACCGAGGCGAAGCGCCGCGTGGACGACAACCGGCGGCTCGCCAAGACGATCACCGAGTCGATGATGCCGCTCACCGAATCGCTCGGCAGTTGGCGCGTCACGGCCGAACAGAAGGCCGGGCTGCTCGCGCAGTTCACTGAACGCATGGAGGAGTTGGGCGCCGACTGGGAGCGGCTCGCACTTCTCGCGCAGGAGCGCGGCATGAAGGCCCCGGCCGTGAAGAGCGAGGTGACGCGCCTCATGAACGAGATCGCCTCCCTCGGGCCCGTCAACCACGCGGCCTTGGCGCACCTCGAGGCCGCCGAAGAGCAGATGCGCGCCGCCGAGCTGCAGATGGAGGACCTGCGGCGCGCCGTCGAGACGCTCGAAGGTGCGATCCGCCGCATCGACGCGGAGACCCGCGCGCGGATGCGCGAGACCTTCGAGAAGGTGAACCGCAGCTTCACCGAAACGTTCCGCGGCCTCTTCGGCGGGGGCGAGGCGTCGCTCAACCTCGTGGGCGACGAGATCCTCACCGCGGGCGTCGAAGTGCGCGCGCAGCCGCCGGGAAAGCGCAACCAGACCCTCACGCTCCTCTCGGGCGGCGAGAAAGCGCTCACCGCCACGGCCCTCATCTTCGCGATGTTCCGCCTCAACCCCGCGCCCTTCTGTCTGCTCGACGAAGTGGACGCGCCCCTCGACGAGGCGAACCAGGGGCGGCTCGCGCGATTGTGTCAAAGCATGTCCGAGGCGACGCAGTTCATCATCATCACGCACCACCGCGTGACGATGGAGCATGCCTCGGCCCTGATCGGCGTCACGATGAAGGAGCCCGGCGTCTCGCGCGTCGTGAGCGTGGACATCGCGGAAGCGCTTGAATACGCGGCCAAAAAGC
>NZ_DAVZJY010000372.1:0-1108 GCF_052272535.1 Sutterella sp.
ACCACCTCGTCGGGGATTCCCGCCGTCGCCTCCAGGGGAGCCGTGGAGCGCCCCATGACGCCCGAGAGCGCCTGACTCAGGGGCGAAACCAATGCGACGCCCTTCAGCCCGGGATCGAGCGGATGAATCATCTTCATGCATGCGGAGTCCGCACGAGCGGCTGACGCTTCGCCAGCCGCGGCCTCGGGGGCGCCCCGCCACCCGTCCTTCTCAACCATGTTCTTCTCCTCGAGCTCACGATGCTCCGGTGCGTCGCGGCCTGCGCCGGCCGAGGGAGCGGCGGACGCTTCCTGCGCCTCAGACGCCTCAACCGTTTCAGAGGCCTGCACCTCTCCCGACGCCGCCGCAGATTCAACGGATGCGGCGGACGCCCCGGCGCCGTCCGGCCTGTCCATGGGGTGAGAGACTTCCTGCGTCTCCTGCGAATCCAGCGCCTCCTGCACTTGAGCCGTCTCAGCCGCTTCAGCCGCCTCGGCCTGAGCCGCCGCGCGCTCTTCCTCCGTCAGCACGCGCACGCGCATCGCGCTTGCGCCGTTCGGAAGCCTTTCCGTCTCGAGCGCGTACGTCTGCGCGAGCCCCTTGAAGTAGTTCGAGAGCTTCCTTACGCCGAAGACCGCCCAGTCGAAGTCGGGCGAAGCGCTCTTCACGGCGTCGTTGATGCGGGAGAGGTCGACGAACCGGGCGCCCTCGAGGCTCTCGCGGGCGACGACGCCGCGCACCATGTCGTGGAGGTCGGCTTCGGTCACCTCGGGGTTCGTCTGCGCCTCATGAAGGCGCCTGGCCTCCTCGGCCGTCTCGTCGTGAAGAAGCCGCACGCGGCAGTCGTTCCCGCCGCGCCCGTCCGGGCGGACGTCGCAGCGGAAGGTGGCCGAATGCTTCCTGAGGTAGTCGAGGAGCCCGCGCGTGCCCGAGAGGCGCCAGTTGACCTCGCCCACTTCACGGCGAACGAGGTTTCCGACATCCTGGCAGCGCGCCCAGCCCTCCTCGTCCTTCGTCTGCAGGATGGCCGAGGCGATTACTTGTCGGAGGTTTTGCATGGCGGACGGGCACTCTCATTTCTCCGGATCCGGCATGAAGCGCCGGCCCCGGACTGCTAACAGGATCAACA
>NZ_DAVZJY010000373.1:0-1098 GCF_052272535.1 Sutterella sp.
AGAAGCTCCCTTCGGGAGCCGCCTCCGCCGGCCCTTCAGTCGGCAATGCCCGGCCTTGCGCCTACTTTCAGCCGGCCGTAAGCCGGAGGATCCGTCCGGCGCCGGGATCGGAGCGGCCGCAAGGGCGCGCTCCAACCTTAGGCTCATCCCTCGAGGTACGCCACCACGGCGAGGATGAAGAACACGGCCGCCGCGATCTGGCGCATGAGCTTCATCGAGATCTTTTCGGCGAGCTTGTTGCCGACAAAGACCGCCGGGGCGTCGGCGAGCATCAGACCCGCGGTCGTGCCGATGATCACCCAGAAGGCCTCCATCGGATAGCGGGCGGCGAGCGCCACGGTCGCGACCTGCGTCTTGTCGCCCACTTCGGCGATGAAGAAGAGGATCACGGTGGTCCAGAAGACGCCGAAGCGCTTGAGCTTGTCGTTCTGACCCTCCTCGTCGATGCTGTCCGGAATGAGGATCCAGACGCCCATCGCGATGAAGGAGATGATGAGGATCCAGCGCAGGAGGTCTGCGCTGATGAAGCTCGCGAGCGTGGCGCCGAGAGCGCCCGCGATCGCGTGGTTCAGGAACGTCGCGACGAAGATGCCGAGGATGATCGTCCAGGGCCTGCGGAAGCGGGCGGCGAGGAAGACGGCGAGCAACATCGTCTTGTCGCCGATTTCAGCGGCGGCGACGACGCCCGTGGAGAGCGCAATGGTCTGCAGGATTCCAAGCATTAGGGGTCTGAACGGCGTCGCGGCGGTCGGAAAAGCCTGCTCGGCGCGCACCTTCCTGCCGCACGCCGTTCTCTATAAACAGTTCATGCAGAAGGCCGCGCCGCAGGTCTTGCCGATGCCCGAACCGAAACCCTTCGGCTCCGGCCGTCCGTATCTCTTGGTCTGAGGACGGCTGCGGAGCGCGCGAAAAGCGCGAGAAGTCTGCGGCTGCGCATCCCGCCGCCATGAGAAGCGGGGGAAAGAAGCTTCTCAAGCATGTTGACGACGGGCGGATGCCGGACGACTGCCGGCTCCCTGGCTACTCCCCTGTGGGGGAGGGCGCATTCTAGCGGCTTCATCGGGTTTCCGCCACATCCCGGAGCGCCGTAGACAGGGC
>NZ_DAVZJY010000374.1:0-1086 GCF_052272535.1 Sutterella sp.
AGAGATGGCCGCGTCTACGGGCTCGGGTCCTGCGACATGAAGGGGTTCCTCGCCTGTGCGATGGCCTTCGCCGAAAAGCTCTCGGCAGCGCGCATCGTCCCGCAGCAGGGTCTCGGGATCCTCTTGACCTGCGATGAGGAGACCTCCATGCAGGGAGCGCGGACGGCCGCCCCGGTGCTCGCCGAAATGGGCGTCGCACCCGCGCTCGCGGTCGTGGGCGAGCCCACGGAGCTCACGCCCATCTTCGGCCACAAGGGCTACATGGCGAGAAGCGTCGAGATCGCCGGGCGCGCGTGCCACTCCTCGAACCCGACGCTCGGCGTCAATGCGGTGAAGACCGCCGCCGACGTGATCGAGGCGCTCACCGCACTGGAGGAGCGCCTCAAAGGCTCGGTGGATCCCGACTTCGACCATCCCGACGCCCCCGGAGTGCCCTACCCGACCCTCAACATCGGCTCGATCCGCGGGGGCGACAGCGTCAACCGCGTCTGCTCCTCCGTGCGGCTCGAGTTCGACGTGCGCCCGACCCCCTCCCACCCGGCCGAGAAAGTCCGCGACGAGCTCGATGCGCTTGAAGCGGAACTCAACCGCCGGCACCCCGGCGGGGTGAAGGTCTCTGCGCTCTATCCGGACCTCGACCCCTTCGGGAACTCCGATCCCGACGTCCGCCGCATGGTCGAACGGATCGCCGCAGTGAAGGGCGAGTTCGTGAGCTACGCCACCGAAGCCTCCTTCCTCCAAAGACTCGGCCCCACCGTGGTGATGGGACCGGGCTCGATCCGCCAGGCGCACGGCGTAGACGAATTCTGCGCGGTGAGCGAACTCGAAGGATGCATGGGGCTCCTCGAGAAGCTCTTCATCAGGTGCGGCGGCGCACTGCCGCCCGCATTAAGTCCCGACACTCACACCGTCATGCCCTCGAAGCGCTTCGTTTCGGCGCAGTAGATCAGTGCGACGCGGATGAGCGTCCTGCCTTCGAGCCGCGCCTCGCCGTACCGCCGCGCCTCGATCTGCCGCCGCGCCTCCTCGAACTTCACGGGAACCTCTGTCGCCCTGTGGGCGAATGTGATCACTCTCCGGCCTGAA
>NZ_DAVZJY010000375.1:0-1052 GCF_052272535.1 Sutterella sp.
AAGCCGCTCGCGCCGAGGGCGCCCAAGGAGGCCGACGCCCCCATGGAGGCGTCGGGCGCCGCAATGGCGATGCCGTCCGCCGGGAGTGAGGCGCAGGGCGGCTCTGCCGCGACGGCTTCCGGGCACACGCACTAATAAGGAGCGGCCATGATTGAGAAAATCATCCGGGCGTCGGTCGCGAACCGCATGCTCGTCCTCCTCGCGGCGCTGCTCCTCGCCTTTGCGGGCGTGCTCACGATCCTGCGCACGCCCGTCGACGCGCTTCCCGACCTCTCCGACGTGCAGGTGATCGTGAAGACCGACTACACCGGTCAGGCGCCGCAGATCGTCGAGGATCAGGTCACCTATCCGATCAGCACGACGATGCTCTCGGTGCCGGGCGCCACGACGGTGCGCGGCTTCTCGCTCTTCGGGACGTCCTACGTCTACGTGCTCTTCGAGGACGGCACGGACCTCTACTGGGCGCGCTCTCGCGTCCTCGAGTCGCTCTCGGGCATCTCGGGCAAGCTCCCCTCGGGCGTCACGCCCGAGCTCGGCCCCGACGCCACGGGCGTGGGCTGGATTTATGAATACGCGCTCGTCGACCGCTCCGGCCGCGAGGACCTCGAGAGCCTGCGCTCGCTCCAGGACTGGTTCCTCAAGTACGAACTCAAGACCATCCCCGACCCGGTGACGCTTGCGCAGCGCGGGCTCACGATCGGCGACGTGAAGAGCGCGCTCTCGCGCTCCAACCAGGAGGCGGGCGGCGGCTCCGTCGAGCTCTCCGAAGCGGAATTCATGGTGACCGCCCACGGCTACCTGAAGACCCTCGACGACTTCCGGCAGATCGTCCTCAAGGCCGACGCCGCAGGCACGCCCGTGCTCCTCGGCGACGTCGCGCAGGTGCGCGTGGGCCCCGAGATGCGCCGCGGCATCGCGGAGCTGAACGGCGAGGGCGAAGTGGCGGGCGGCGTCGTCATCATCCGCTCGGGCGGCAACGCCCGCGACGTGATCGCGAAGGTGAAGGCGCGCATCGAGGAATTGAAGCCGAGCCTCCCGTATGTTGAAACCTC